>JBEAQM010000071.1:0-2951 GCA_041163845.1 Pseudomonadota bacterium
CTGAGATTTCAGTGCATGATTGACAGAAGGGGATCCAGAGATAAAGATCTTCACCCCATTTTGCTCATATTTTTTCACGATATCTTGTACTGCTGCTACAAGTTCAGCATTTTCTTTATCGGTTAAAAACGGTCTCTGTTTCGTTGCTTCGATATTTTTTTGCGTTGGGGTGTCATTGAATCCTTCTTCAAATGCATCGATATCCGATACTGCTTTTTCACCTTCATGTGAATAGGCATCTGTCTCGATGACAATCGTCGTCATCTTACCGTCTTGACTTAATAAAAGGTCACGATAAAATTCTGAATCCATCGCACGTTTTTTAATCTCATCTACCTGTGCTTGTGTCGTAGGAAACGGCTCAAGCAAATCATCAGTAATAAGCTTATCCCCTTCACCTCTGGTATTTCTGACGTTATAAAGCGAAGTGATGTCTTCTAAAAAAGGGACGTTTTGTGCCAATTCTTCATGCAAAGATCGAAGCATAGTGAGAAACTTTAACGTAAAGATATCATCACTTTGAAGGGCAATTATCACCCTTTCATCACGTCCAAATTGTCCTCTAAATTGGTTATATTGCAAAAGGACAGGATCCTCATCATGCATGAATCCTTCTGTAGAAGTGTCCATTTTGATCTGTGGCACATGCGAGAGTGGAAATGCCAACAACATCAAAACGACGACGATCACTTTAAGAGGATTATCGAAGATAAACTCCCCCATTTTTCCCATAAAATTTTCTAATTTACCATGCATGATTCATCCTCTTTTTGGGTTAAATATATCAAATTATTATACATACGATAATATAGGATTGTATTTTAGTACGATTGCATTAAAATCAACTGTGTTTTTCATACAAAATTTATCTCTTTTCAACTTGCAAAGCTATAATAACAGATAGACTTAAGGATCACCATGCGCATTCTCTCGATCGGCACAGCCATAATACATGAAACACTTGATATTACTACCATCACACATAATGCACTCAAAACAGCAACTGACCTTACAACCTATGATTACATCATCATCTCTGGCGGTGATGGGACGATACGACGTACAATTCAAGCATTGCACCACCTATCAGACTGTGTGACATTTATCCTCAATCCTATTGGTTCTTTTAATGTAGTAGCAAAAATGCATCGGGTAAAACCATTACAAATCGTTTTGGATAGGCTTGCAAAGGGGGAAACACTCACACGAAAAAACCACCCTTATTTTTCTTTAAACCAAGAGATATTTCTTTTCTCTGCAGGTAACATGGGTGACCTTCAACACATCTTTCTTGCTGAAACCCTTCGCTTTGGTATCTTGAAAAATAATATGGGTAAATATATCCTTGCGATACTCATATTACTCCCTTTGCATTTAGTGATTACCCCCTTTATGCTCATGAGTCAAAACCGATTTTTTATCTTTACCCCATTAAGATGGATCACAAAACTAGGTAGTTTTTACGGTAAGGTTGATAAAGAGATCACTATCACACTAGAAAATAACTATAATCACATTGAACTCGATGGTGATATCGTTACCATCGAAGAGAACACACTACACATCAAACCAGCTGGAGACTTTTTTATCGCAACCTAAATCGTTTGATAGTATTGGACAACCCTCGGATCGACATGAATGACTCGACGAAGGTACTGCGTAAGATCTCCCCTATTAAAATCTAACTTTAAATGCTTTGGATTGATCGCACGTGAAATTGCTACATAAAACTGACTTGGTGCAAAAATATGGTCGACATTGCATACAAGATGATCGATGCTCATCCCTTGAGATTTGTGTATGGTCACTGCATACGCAAGCTTTAGTGGGTATTGAGAAAGTGTAGCCAATGAGATGGTCTCAAACGTACCATCCTCTTTGACTGCCATATCGACCAAATCAAAATCATGTCGTTCTACCCGTACAAACCCCTCTTCTTTTTCTACAATCAAATGATCCTCTTCTATCTTCCTTAGAATACCACGCTCCCCATTGACAAATTTGCCCCATTTATTCACAGTAAAAAGGACAGGAACCCCCACTTTTAAGGTCAGATGTTCAGAGATAGGGAGCATACTTTTCCATCCGGATAGCTTTTTTTCATGGACAGCACCAAACATTTCAAGATTTGCAAAAAGGATCGTCTCTTCGGTATCAAGCTCATTGATTTTGGCTCGATTAATCTGCTCTACTTCTGCATTGCGTCCATAAAGGTAGGTAGGATCATGTAAGGGCGATGTATTCCACAGCTTTGTCATATAGGTCATCACTTCCTCATCACAATTGCCATGACGTACTTTAGAGAGGATATGGGTAAACTCTACATCGGTTGTCCGTTTCATCTGTGTCAGCTCTATGACCATTAAGTCAAAACGTTGCCATGCCATACTCTCAAACGCATAGAGTTTCTCACCAAAAACATCTTCATTTTGAACCTGTTTTTGCACAGGAGGAAGCTGAAAAAAATCTCCCACCAAAAGGAGTTTTCCCAGATAACCATAATGCTCTAATCGGTAAGCGATCATCTCCATCAAGTCACTACTCACCATCGAAATTTCATCTATAATGATAAGATCGGTTGCTTTGAGTACTTTTTTAAGCTCTGTGAGTCTTTTTTTGGCATGCCTATCACTGATAGCTAAAGCTTCAAAATGATTGGCGATTCCAAAAGCAAAAAAACTATGTACAGTAAATCCGCCGATATTCACAGCACTCACACCCGTAGAACCAAGAGCTATCACTTGTTTCCCCTCTTTACGGTACTCAGAGATCACTTCGTTGGTGATATAGCTTTTTCCAACCCCTGCACCACCTGTTAAAAAAACATTGGAATGTTTCAATGCTTCTAATACTTCTATCTTATCACTCACAATGCCACCCTTCTTAAGTTGAAGAAAATTATATCCCTTTTGGGTTAATTTTCGCTACCATATCTGCATGATATTTGATAC
>JBEAQM010000072.1:0-5191 GCA_041163845.1 Pseudomonadota bacterium
CTACACGCTGACCTGTATGTTTTAAAAGTGTACCTATACTAGCCGCTGTAATACCTTTTCCCAAAGATGATAAGACACCACCCGTTACAAAAATATATTTTGTTTTATTTTCACCCATGAATTACCTATCTCCTTAACTTACGCAACGATAGGCATAATAATTGTCATAAAATTATCATCTTTTACGATAAATGGCAATGAAGCTTCATTAAATTCTATAGAAAAATTATTACTGTCTATTTGAGAAATAAAATCTAAAAGGTATCTACTATTAAATGAAATATCAAATTTATCTGTTAAACCCGTATTGATTTCCAATTCTGTTTTTGCTTCTACATTATCTGCACTTAAAGAGTGAAATATAATCGTATCTGCTAGTAATGTCATTTTAATTTCTTGTGAAATAGTAGTAATCATTTTGATAGCATCTATCATCTCTTTTTTAGGAAGTTGAATTTTATGTTTGATGGTTGTTGGAATAATACGTTGATAATCAGGGAATTTACCATTAATTAATCTTGTATAGAAATAGTAATTTCCATTACTGATAATTAAATTGGTTTCATCAAAGAAAATATCAATTTGATCTAAAAAAAGTTTTTGAATTTCTAAAATCGCTTTTTTAGGAACAATTAAAGACAAAGATTCACTATTTTCACCAGGAATTGAAGCAATGGCTAATCTTCTAGTATCAGTACCTACTAAATCGGTACTGTTAGATTTGATATTGATTAATGCACCATTAAGTTCATATTTTGGATTATTTGTATCAATAGCTGGAGAGATTTTTTTCAAATTTTGAATAAGGCTTAAAGAATCTAAAGAGATTTGAGGTTTCTCTTCTTTAGATGGAAATGCTGGATAAGAAGATGGATCAAAAGTTGGTAATTTAAATTTAGAATTTTTTTGTTTAATCGTTAATGTATTATCTAAAAGTTCTAAGGTTATTTCATCGTCTTTTAAAATGCGAACAATATCAAGAAGTTTTTTACCATGCGCAGTAAATGAACCTTCTGATTCAATTACAATATTATTTGTAACAATTTGTAAACCGATTTCAGAATCTGTAGCTTTAGCGATACATTTACCTTCTATTGTACTAAACAATATATGCGAAGTGATTTGGCTTGCATCTTTTTTTTCTAAAAAAGGTTGCAAGTTAATCAGTATAGATTCTATAATTTGTTTTTGTCCTCTAATTTTCATAGATTCTCCTTAGCCTTAATTTTAATAAATTTAGTATGTAGTAGTATCACAAGTTGAATATGTGAAAAACTACTCTATTGCTTGTTTTACCGTTATTGAGATGAATCTTTTATTTTTTTATCCATTCACATCTATTCACTTTTAAAATTATATCTTTTTTTTATTCAAGTTTTCTATGTAGAAAATAGTGTTTAATTTATCTCACTTTGGGTTTGGGTATTTACTTTATTTGAAAGTTCTTCTAAAAGTACTTTAAAGTTTTCATCGTTATCAATGAGTTCGTTGATTTTTTTCATAGCATGTGAGATTGCTGTATGGTCTTTCATTCCAAAATAAATTGCGATTTGTGGCATAGAATTAGGTGTAAGATTTCGAGCCAAATAGATAGCGATTCTCCTTGCATTAACTACGTTTTGTGTCCGTTTTTTAGACTTAATATCAGAAGGTTTGATGTTCAATTCTTTGGATATTGTTTTTATAATTTCATCAATTGTAATACTCTCTTTTTTCTCTTTGAGTTGATCTTTGATCGCATTTTGAGCAAAATCAAGTGTAATTTTTTGGTTTAACATAGATGAGAGGGCATTAAGTTTGATGATTGTCCCTTCAATTTCACGGATATTATCACCCATATGTGTGGCGATGTAATTTACAATATCATTATTTAGTACGATACCATCAAGTTCACATTTTTTTTGGATAATTGCAATTTTTGTTTCTAAGCCAGGAGGTTGTATATCTGCCATAAGACCCATTTCAAAACGGGTTCTTAATCTATCAACTAGACCAGCAATTTTTTTGGGTTGTCTATCTGATGTAATGACGATTTGTTTATCATTGTTATAAAGTTCATTAAAGGTGTGAAAAAACTCTTCTTGTGTTTGCTCTTTACGGCTAAGAAACTGTATGTCATCTATGAGTAATAGATCGCACTCTCTAAATTTGTCTCTAAATCGATCCATCGTTTGAGAGCGAAGGTGAGAGGTAAAAGTATTCATAAATTGTTCAAGGGTGGTATAAATAACGGTTTTTCCTAAATCGACATGGTAATTTCCAATCGCTTGAAGTAAATGGGTTTTACCAAGCCCTACACCACCATAAAGAAAAAGAGGATTGTATTGTTTCCCTGGTTTTTCTGCTACCGATTTTGCTGTCGTATAAGCAAACTGGTTTGAATCTCCTACGATAAAACTTTCAAAAGTCAAAGAGGGATTTAAGTGGGTGCTTTTTGAATGAGACTTTTCAGCAGTCTCTTTGAGAGTAGGGACTACTTTTTCTTTACCTATAGTGATTTTTATTTCCGGTTTAATTTCATTTTGAAGTTCAAATAGATGGGCTAATTTATCTTTATACTTACTTTGAATCCATTTGGCGATAATCATATTGGGCGCATTAAAATAGACTACATTACTTCTTGAACGTTTTGTATCGTAAACCAGATTTTTAATATAACGTTCGTATTCTACTTCACTGATCTCTTTTTTAAGTTCGAAGAGCACTTTTTGACCGACATTCATAGTAAAAAACCTTTCATATTTTTAAATGTGTGAATAAATTTTCACTCGAAGAAAGAGTTCAAATTCTTAATGTGAATAACTTGTCACATTTTATCGAATTTAAGCTAAAATAGCGTTATTAAATAGTGTTGAATAAAATTATTCACTATGTGAACAAAGGTGTGAATGAATATATTAGGAATAGACCCCGGAAGCCGTAATTTAGGGTATTGTATCATATCATGGGATGAAAAAAGTTTTTCACTTATAGAAGCTGGTTTGCTTAAAATCAAAGCAAAAGAGCTTCAAGAGCAGATAGTCGAGCTTGTAGAGGGGATTGACCTCATTTTGAAGCGAAATAAAGTCGATGAAGTGGCTATCGAAGATATCTTTTTTGCTTATAATCCAAAGAGCGTTTTGAAGCTAGCACAATTTAGGGGAGCACTCTCTTTAAAAATACTTCAAGAGGTAGGTTATTTTTATGAATATACCCCCTTGCAAGTAAAAAAAGCGGTAACTGGAAATGGAAAAGCAACGAAGGAACAAGTCGCTTTTATGGTAAAAAGGTTGTTTGGGATCAAAAAAGAGATTAAGCCATTGGACATCACTGATGCGATGGCAATCTCTTTAACTCACCTTCAGAGAGTGAAGCTAAGAAAAAAATCTTAATTAGTGTGCAGGTGGCGGACCCTCTTTTTGTACACTTACCATACGGTTTTCAGGTACAGTGAATGATCTTTTTCTATTACCCTCTACAGATTCTTCGATCATTTGGTCGTAGAGATAAATATCATTTTTGAAATAAACCAATCCATTTTCTTCATAGACTGTAAAATAGAGTATATGGACAGGAACAGGATCTCTTAACATAATCGTTGTAGGTTGATTCGTTGCAAGTATAGCATCGATCTCATTTTGTGAATATCTTCTTGAGGTATGCTGAAGTAAAAGACGTGCTAAATCAAATGGATTTTCTACACGCATACAACCAGAGCTATAAATTTTATATCGTCTAGATAAAAGAGATTTGTTGTCTGTATCGTGAATATAGACCGAATATTTGTTCGGGAACATGAATTTGATTCTTCCAAGAGCATTGTTTTCCCCTGGGTATTGAACAAAATTAAAAGGGACAGCACCGGAACTTTTTTCATATCTAGCTAACATCGCGTAGTTTACCTCTATCTCTTTGTTTCCTTGAAATACATGGATATTGTTTTCTTTGAGGTAGTTTGGTTTTTCTTTGAGTACAGGGATCAAATCTTTTTTTATAAGATTATCGGTAACGGTCCATGTTGGGTTAAGTACCATATAGCGTAAAGTATCAGAAAAAAGCGGGGTAGGTCTCTCTAGACGCCCTACCACAAGCCCCTTTTTCATTACAAGTTGATCGTTTTTATAGTATCGTAAATGAAAATCTGGAACGTTTACCTCAACATACTCATTCTCAAAATTTTTCGGGTAGAGTTTGGTTTTGTCTAGGTTGGTGATAATGGCTTGAATATTGGTTTTGACCGGTTGATTGAGATAGTAGGTCGTTGTAGCATCTACAATACCACTCTCTTCTATTAAATACCGTCTTTGATAAGTAAGTATTGCTTGTCTGAGTTGTTCGTCAAAATGTTTGTCGATAGGGGCACTTTTTGGATAATCACCTATAATTTGTAACCGTTTTTTGATCTCTTCTACCCGACTAGAACTATCTCCGGGTTGTAAAAGTTCTTCATAATATTCGATCTTTGGAAATTTGTCCATCATGCGGTAATCGCTAAGAATATTGATCAAAGATCTGTAACGTTTTTCCATAGGTAAAAGAGAGGTCAAATAGTCATAAATGGTATCGTTCTCTATCGCATTCATCAAAAGCTCTTGCGGAGGGAAAGGTTTGACTGAGATTTCCCATTTAGAAACGATTTGGTGGCTTGCTTGAAGTGATTGGAGCTTTGTTTTTACCAGTTCCCAATCTACATCTCCTTGGACAATAAAACGTACCAAACGTACCATCGAGTTTGTTAAAGCAAGATCTATCATCGCATATGCTTCTGAAAGTTTTTCAGCGGGAATTTCTCCATTGTCGATCGCAAAAAAGAAACTTTTGATCCCATTTTGGTCAAATGATTTGTTTTTATAATTAAACAAAGGATCATTGAGCGCTTCGATCAGATGACTTACTTTGCTTTTATTCTGATTGCCTATCCACAAAGGATGGTAATTTGCTTGTCGGTAAATATTTTCCACGATAGACTTATTGGGTTCTGGGATACGCGTTTGTACCCCTTTTTGGATATAAGTTGAAATCGTATCTAACGAGAGTGAAGCACCAAAAAGGTGCACATGAAGCATGCCAATGAATACAATAAGTGTAAGACGTTTCAAAAAGATTCCTTTTAATCTTTATATTTTTTATCGATGAGTTTGAGGTATTTGACCGGAGTGACTTTTTTCATCTCTTCGGCGAGCCATTGTATTTGAAACCATGCTGCACCAGA
>JBEAQM010000073.1:0-3997 GCA_041163845.1 Pseudomonadota bacterium
AAAGCACAGACAAAAAAGTACTTGTAATCGGTGGCGGTCCAAACCGTATCGGGCAAGGGATCGAGTTTGACTACTGTTGTGTACATGCTGCATTTGCTCTTGAAGATATGGGGATCAAATCGATCATGTACAATTGTAACCCAGAGACCGTTTCTACAGACTATGATACGTCCGATATTCTCTACTTCGAGCCTATCGATTTCGAACACGTACGTAATGTAATCGAGCTTGAGAAACCAGATGGTGTGATCGTCCACTTTGGTGGTCAAACCCCACTCAAACTTGCCAAAAGTTTGACAGCCATCGGTGCAAATATCTCTGGAACATCTGCAAAAGTGATCGATTTGGCAGAGGATAGAGAACAATTCTCTACATTTATCCGTGAGCTTGGTCTGAAACAACCAGCCAACGGTACAGCATTTGCAAAAGATGAATCGATCGGTATCGCAAACCGTATTGGCTATCCTGTACTGGTACGCCCTAGTTTCGTATTGGGTGGTCGTGGTATGCGTACGGTGTATAATGATGCCGAACTTAGACAATACATGGATGAAGCCGTCAGCGTCTCCAATGATGCCCCAGTCCTTATCGACAAATTCCTTGACAATGCCATCGAACTTGATGTCGATGCGATTTGTGACGGAAAAGAGGTGTATATCGGTTCAGTGATGCAACACATCGAAGAGGCAGGGATCCACTCTGGAGACTCTGCGTGTTCACTTCCTCCAGTCTCTATCTCTGATGCACTCCAAGAAGAGGTGAAAGAACAAACAGCCAAAATCGCACTTGGACTGGGTGTCATCGGACTGTTAAATATCCAATTTGCTATCCACAAAGGGGAAATTTATCTCATTGAAGTAAATCCAAGAGCCTCAAGAACTGTTCCGTTTGTGAGTAAAGCCACAGGGGTACCACTAGCCAAAGTCGCTACAAGGGTGATGCTCAATGGTGATCTTAAAGAAGCACTTAAATTCTACGATACCTTCAAAGTGGTTAATTTCGACAAGAAAATCATGGAGCCAAACCTTAAAGGGCATGTCGCCGTCAAAGAAGCGGTTTTCCCATTCAATAAGCTTCCTGGATCAGACCTTATTTTGGGTCCAGAGATGAAATCCACAGGGGAAGTCATGGGTATCTCTAACAACTTTGGAATGAGCTTTGCCAAAAGCCAATTTGCAAGTAAAAACAACATCCCATTGGAGGGAAAACTCTTTATCTCTCTGACTGAAAATGACAAACAATTTGCCGGTGAAGTGGGACATATGTTTAGCGAGCTTGGATTTGAGATCGTAGCGACTTCTGGTACACACGCAGCACTTGAAGCAGCCGGTGTGAAGGCGACAAAAGTATTGAAGATCTCTGAAGGTCGTCCAAATATTGATGATATGATCCGAAACGAAGAGATCGCGCTAGCGATCAACACTTCAGACAACAAAGCGAGCAAAGCCGATGCGAAAACCATCAGACAATCGGTACTCTCAAACCGTGTCGCTTACTTCACTACGATCGCTGCAGCCAAAGCAACGGCGCTCGCGATCAAAGAATTAAGAATGACAAACGGTACGCTAGAGCCTCAAGCACTACAAGATTATCTCAAATAAATGAATGGGGCTGTTTTTCTGACACAAACCGATACTACCATCGGTTTCGTCTCTCAACAGGCTTCAAAGCTAGACCAGATCAAAAAACGCCCGTCTCATAAACACTACATCAAAGCAGTCAATTCACTTAAAACACTCCAACACTTTACCCGTATCCCAAATCGATATAAAAACCAGGTAAGACGTAGCACAAAAACGACTTTTATACTCCCAAAAGGGGACTCTTATAGGGTCATTAGGCAGAAGCATCACTTGTTGTTGTTAGATCGACTCAAATGGGTCTATACCACCTCTGCGAATCTCAGCAATCAAGCTTACGATGAAACATTTGCCAGAGAACATGCCGATGTGATCATAGAGCCCATCTATGGGGACAAAACAGCCTCACAAATCTTCAAAATTACCAATCACACCATCAAAAGGATACGCTAATGTCGATCATCTACCAGAACCAAACGATTCGTATAGAGGTGGAACCCAGTGAGATACCATGGCTCAAGATCTTTACACAAGAATCCTATAAAGAGATGAGCCAAGTGCCTCAAGCGGTCAAACTTGAGATTTATCAAGCACTAGATCATATCGAAAAAGAGATGCTCGCTTACTACCAACCCAAAAAGATCAATATCGCAAGTTTTGGCAACTACGTACCCCATGTCCATTGGCATATCATGGCACGTTTTGAAGAAGATAGCTTTTTCCCTGAACCAATGTGGGGCAAAAAACAACGAGAAGCTACCCTTTCGTTACCAAATTTTGATATCTTTTGTAAAAATATTGCAAAACAATTTGCCTAAATAAAGAGAGAAAATATGTCAGAAAAAATGATACACATTGATGGAAAAGAAGTTTCCATAGATACACTCATCAAAGTCTATCAATCATCCCAAAACAAAAGCACTGCACAAATCAAACGGGAGAATGAACAAGCGCTTAAGCCTTATCAGGCTGAGCTGATCAAGCTACAACGCCACCTAGAAGAGACAAACCAAAAAATGATCATCCTTTTCGAAGGACGTGATGCGGCAGGAAAAGGGGGGACGATCCGAAGGGTGACACGGTATATGAATGAAAAGCATTACCGTATCGTAGCACTGGGAAAACCCACAGAAGAGCAAAAAACGCAATGGTTTTACCAAAAATATATCGCCCACTTCCCTAGAGCTGGTGAGATCGTTCTCTTTGATAGAAGCTGGTACAATAGAGCAATGGTCGATGCAGTTTTTGGGTTTTGTACCCCTAAAGAGTATGATGATTTTATGGAGGGGGTAACAGGGTTTGAAAAAGACCTCACCCGCCAAGGAATCGTACTGGTCAAACTCTATTTCTCTGTCACCAAAGATGAACAAGCCAGAAGATTTGAAAGACGCAAAACCGATCCGTTAAGACAGTGGAAACTCAGCGAAATAGACCTCCAAGCACAAGACAGATGGGATGACTTCACCGAAACCAAATACAACATGATCAAACAAACACACACCCACAATGCCCCATGGACTGTCATCCGATCCAACGACAAGCATCATGCGAGGTTCGAAGCGATCAAAGTGATCCTCAATGCCATCAATTACCAAGGTCGTGATGAAACACTTGACTATTCCCTCAACCAAGAGATCGTCATCTCTGGAGCCAGAGAGATAGAGATTATGGATACCCAAAGGGCTAACAACGGTAAGTTTATAGGGTAATTTGCTATAAATTATCTGGTATGTGGTTCTCGAATTTCTCTTTTCCTATGATCGTAGTAAGCTCCCCACTCTCTACGATCTCTTTTTCGATGAGCCTTAATGCCAATGTCTCTATCTTCTCCCAATGTGTCTCAACCAATTTTTCTGTATAGGTTTTCGCTACATCGATCCAATGCAAGAAACGTTTCTCCACTTGTTGTTCAAGAAAATAATTGTCCAAACGACTCACAGCATCAAGATTGATATATCCCAACTCCCTGTCCATCCCAATCGTACTGATCGCTGCATAAACCTGCAAAGAGGCTTGTGACAAGTCATTTACGGCACCACTGTCCATCGCATGGTCGCCCATTTTTTTCACTTTGGCGACACGTCCAGAGAGAAGCACACATACATCGAAAAAAAGCTCTTCTTTTGTCACATTTGAAAGGCGATCTTCGGCATCATAAGAGACAAAACCAAGCATTTTACTCCGTGGTGCGATGGTCACCTGCTCTATCTTCACATGAGGCAACAAAATCGACGAAATTACCGCATGGGCAGCTTCATGGTAGGCAGTCATTTTGAGCTCCTCTTCAAGTGTTTTGACCATCTGTTTTTCCACTTTATGTCCATACTTGATGATATTGATTTGTTCGATAAGTATCTCTTCGGTGATCACCTCTTTGCCCTGTTCGATCACATCAAGTGCTGCCATACGTCCCAGCC
>JBEAQM010000074.1:0-8984 GCA_041163845.1 Pseudomonadota bacterium
AATGCAACATTAAAATACTTCATTATAATCGTGCCACCCTATAGATCTCTTCGATCGTCGACTTTCCTTCTAGTGCTTTTTGGATACCATCTTCAAACATCGTAACAAACCCCTCTTCTACCGCTTGATTCATCAGTTCTTCTTTTGATGCCCCTCTTGCGATCATACGGGCTAAAGTTTCACTAACCATCAAAACTTCTGAGATCATTTCTCGCCCAAGATAACCACTATGTCCACACTCTTTGCACCCTACCCCTTTGTAAAATATAGGATTTTCAGGAAGATACTCTTGAATATTCTCCATCAAAAAAGGGTCGAGTTCAGTAGAGACTTTACAATGTTTACAAATCGTCCTCACAAGCCTTTGTGCCTGCACTGCTACCAAAGCACCACTTACCAAATAAGATTCGATCCCCATATCAAGCACCCTCGATATCGAAGAGATAGCATCATTGGTGTGAAGCGTTGAGAGAACCAAATGACCTGTAAGGGCGGCTTGAATAGCAATACGTAACGTTTCATGGTCACGTATCTCACCGATCATAATTTTATCAGGATCTTGTCTCAAGATTGATTTCAATACTGTGGCAAAACTCAGCCCTATACTCTCTTTGACATTGACTTGTTGCAAGCCTGCCATTTGATACTCTACCGGGTCTTCGACTGTGATAATTTTGTCTTTTACATCTTTTATGGCATTGATCGCACCATAAAGTGTGGTGGTTTTACCAGAACCCGTCGGACCTGTAACCAATACAATCCCATAAGGTACTTTAATCGCTTCAGAAAATTTATCATAACAGTGTTGACTCATCCCTGCATCTTCAAGTTTAATCATCGCTTTGGTTTTGTCTAAAATACGCATTACTATCGATTCACCAAAAATTGTTGGAAGGGTAGAAACCCTAAAATCAAACTCTTTTTTAGAAATTGTCGTAGAAAATCTACCATCTTGTGGTCTTCTTTTTTCTGCAATATCCAAATTTGCAAGTAGTTTCATCCTAGAAGCTAAAGGATTAAAGATATCTTTATCAAATGTAAAACTCTGACGTAAAATACCATCCACACGAATACGTACAACACAACTCTTTTCATTTGCTTCAATATGAATATCACTAGCCCCTACATAGATACCAGATTTTAAAATCACATCGATCAGTTTTAGGATTGCTGAAGATTCATCACTATTTTCATCGATTCTCCCTTCTTGCATCAAGTCCTTACGGATATTTGCGACCAATCCTTTGATATTTTCGTTGATCTCTAGGCGTTGCAAATGACGCTGGATTTGATCTGTTTGCGCTATAGCAACTTTAATGGGCTTTTTAGGGAAAAGCCTCTGCATCGTATCTTGAGCTGCCATATTCAAAGGATCATCAAATACAATCAACACATGCAAATCCGTTTCTTCGATTGGAATAACATTATATTTTACCAATTGACTGTATGGTACTTTTGCAAAAAGTTTCATATCAATATCAATATCATCCAAATCTATATATTCACTATGTAAAGAAGAAGCAACTTTTTTAAAAATAGTTGACAAGTCAAATCCATCTATTTTATGCAACATAGGTAGGGTGATTTTACCTTGTGTAATTTTCTCAATTACAAAATTTTCTATCGTAGGAAGATCGATCAATTTCTCAACAACAAGATTACCAATCGTGATCTTTTTAGGAGGCTTACTTTTGACCAGTACAGAAATAGCATCTTTTGTAATGATATTTTCTTCCAACATCATCTCAATGAGTTTTACCATCTATTTTTCTCCTCTATTTATCTAACCATTTTTTATAAATCATCCGTTTCTAGCTGATATAAGAGCTCTACAGCATTTTGAGAATTAGATTTTTCAATATAATTTTTTAAAATTGATATCGCTTCATTGATGTGGTTTAATTTGACTTTTGATTGTACAAATATCAAAATACTCTCTTCAAGTGTTTCATCAAGTTTATTGGTCTCAAATGCCCAATACTCTGCTTTTTGATATTTACCTTGTTTATAATAGCTTCGTGCCAAAAAAAGTGCATCATCAATATCGCGATTTTGCAAAAAACGTTTTTCAATATCTTCATACGCAGCAACATTGCTTGCATCAATTACTTCTAAATGTATTTTATCCTGATGACGGATATGCTCTTTTTGAGAGATCCCATCCCCTTTCTCATGCGGCATACCCATCATACTATTTAGATCTGATTTGGAATCTTCCTCCCCATCAGCCAACGTATAGATAAAATCATTCTCCAATAGATGATCCACTTCACTCTTATGGGTAACAATCAAAGGATTTTGGATCGTTGCAACCGTCTTTTTTTTCAACCCACTCCACTCATCTCTCATCATCCAAAGCACAGAAAACAACAATACCCCAATCAATAGGGCTAAATAAAATGGTCTATATTGTTTTCTTTTATACTGTTTGTGAAGGGCTTCAAGTTGTTCGATATTATGCATGAATATACCCCAATTTAAGCGCTGCCATCTCAACAATTTTATCTGATAATGCAGTGTAATTCATCTTAGCTGGCTCATTTTTATCATAATACTCACATATTTCAAAAATCGTAAAAAGAAGTTTATTGCACTCTCTGTAATTCCCTTGGGTAAAACGATGAATTTTTTTAATATTTTTTTCTTTAATACTATTGGCTATTTCAAAAAGGTTCTTTTTGAGTAGTTTTTTATGGATATAAATCCCTTGTTCTTGGGGTGTTGCATTCTTGAGTTCTATCACTTCCCATATACGTGACTGAAAGTGTGCTTTTGCGATGAGCTCTTCATCATCTGTTTTATGCAAAGAAACCACAAATTTAATCGACCGACTATCTGAAAGTAGCCGTATCTTCTCCATCATTTCAGGTCCATACATTTGTGCTTCATCAAGTAAAATGACAATCTCTCGTTGTCCCCTAAGATTTTTACAAAATTCAACCAAGGAAGAAAAGTTCACTTCGGTATCAAGAGGTAGTTCTTTTTGTGTTAACACCTTATTAAGCTTGTAAAAAAACTCTTTTTCACTAATGGCAGGCGTATCAAAATAATAAATTTCTTTTTTTTCTTTGAGCTTTTCTTGAATACGATTGAGTAAAATACTTTTGCCTGTGCCAGGTTTACCAAAAATCAAAATCATTTTGAGTGGTTTTTCAATGCTGTGTTTGAGTTGTTCAAATGCATTTGAAGAGGTATCTAAATCAATATAATCATCCAAATCAACGGAGTCTATAAATACCTCTTTGGCAATTTCAAATCTACTTTTCATCTAATTGGTTATATCCAAGATCTTTGAGTGAGACTGATTTTCCATTTTGGACAATATGTGGCGTAATAATGAAAACCAATTCTTCCACTTTGTTGATCGTCTCTTCTCGGTTAAACAATGAACCTACAATAGGAATATCTCCCAATAAAGGAACATGGTTGTTTTTTGTACCTGTTTGAGTCGAAATAAGCCCACCGAGAATTGCATGCTGTCCATCTTTCACTTTAATGACTGACGCGATCTGTCTCCTGACCAAATCTGGCGGAATGGTTCTTTCTGTGGTCGTTGTAGTGACTGAGTCAACTGTATCAGATACCGATGGATTGATCTTTAATGTAATAAACCCATTGTCATCGATCTCTGGTGTAATATCAAGCAAAATCCCTGCAAAAACTGAATCGACCGTTTCTCCTTCTGCAGCTACAGCTCCCCCTGTACTACTGGCTGTACTAGATGCTTTTATTTTATAAAAAAGCTCTTTACCTACACTGATAAGCGCTGGTTGATTGTTCAGTGTCATCACTCTAGGGCTTGAAACAGTTTTTACATCCCCTTGCGTCGTTAAAAATTTAACGATGTTATTCACATCTGTCGTACTTGTCATACTAATAGAACGTGCATTATTAGGCAATCCACTTCCTACACCTGAAGCATTCAATTGAGAGGTGGCATCATCAAAGGTAAATTCTCCTATATTCTTTTGTGCCATGAGAAGTGAATTAACACTAAAGTTTTGCAAACTATACAACTGAGACCAATCAACACCTGTGGTGATACTATCATCGAAAGAGACACTTAAAATACGAATATCGATCAACACTTGAGAACGTATCTGTTTCGTCAAAGCATAGATATATTTAGAGACCCTATCAATCTGTTTTTGGGTCCCTGTGACAGTCACCATACCCGCTTCAGCATTGATAATAGGTGCGAGAGGATTGTACTCCCACTCTTTACCATCCTCACCTATCCAACTTTCACCTTTTTTCGTATAATGGGTACTGCCATCTGCTGCTCCGATCAAAATACGCTGGATCTCTTTTTCTACGGTCGTCCAAAACACAAACTCATCATTCGTTTCAATACTAATCCCGGTCTTGGAGGCATCACCAGTGGCTGTTCCATTGATACCGGTACTCATCCCTATGCTACCATTGGAGGTATCACTAGAACTAGCGATCGTCACATTGGCTGTACTTGTCCCCTTACGTTGACCTGCAATATAATGGATGCGGAAAGTACGCGTAATCAGATAAGAGATTGTCAACTTATTATCTTCTAATGTATAGTTAAGATCATTGTCTTTAAGAATGGTATTTAAAAACCCTTTGAGGGTACTATTTTTGAGTTTGACGTAATAGAGCTTTTTATCCAGTCTTTGCTTGGCAGCATCATCATTCACAATCACACTTAATCCACAGGTATCTGCAAGGTTGTCGATCACATCACCAATGCTTAATTTACTATCTATCGTAACACTAAATAATTTTGTAGAACATGTTTCTGCTTGTAGTGCTTGACTCGATAAAAGTAACAGGCACCATAAAATCATGGTTTTTACATTGAATCTTTTCATTTTTTACCTTTCCTCAACTTGGATAAGTGTAGTGTTTTTTTCGCGAAGTAACAATTTTTTGATTTGATTTCCATTTCGAAGCACCACCCCTTTGTCTCCTACATATTTTAAAGTATACCCTAAAATCATCTCATTTGGAGAGAGCCATGTGTCATTAATAAACGCTTTTCCATTTAAAATCGCATGTAACGCTAATTGCTCTTCTTTTTGATCAAATGTAGCCACAATGGTTGTATTGTTCTCTTGTTTGAGACGGATAAAAGGATCTTTGGTAGATTCTAATGTGTCGAGTTTTACCCCTTGGCGTTTTTCATCTATTTTACGTACCATATCTTCGATCTGCTTCACAGAAAAATCAGCATAAAGTGCGACACAAATCCCGAAAAATAAACCTAATGTTTTCATTTAATGATTAATCCCCCATACTGAAATATTGATATCTACAATCGTATCTAATGAAGCATTATCTGAAACCAACGAAGATTGAAAAATATCTGTTACTAATATATTTTGTTCAAGCTCATTCATGAACTTTATGATATTTTTATATTCCCCTTTACACCCAAGACCTATTTCAAGGACATGACCAAAACTGCCGTTATTATCGACATAATGATTCGTAATATACCCTACATCGACATTTTGCATTTGCGCAGTATTGGTAATAGAGTTAAGAAATTTAGACCAACTTTTTTGGTTGAACAATAAATCAGAAAGTTTTTCCAAATTCGTATCAATCAATTTAATTTTTTGGGTCACACTATTGACTTGATTTTTTTTATCTATGATCTCTTGTGTATATTTTTTGACATAATATTCACGATCTCCATCCACTGTAATCGAATTTAAATAAGTCGTGTGATCGATAATACTTTTTTGGACAATTTGCTTATCATGTTCACTTTTTTGAAATAAACTTTCAGTATAAGGCATTAAATAAGCATATCCAATATACACCGTAATACTGGTGATACCTAAAATCATGATCCATTTAGAATTTGTTGTATTCTTTGCAAAGTATGCATCTAATTTGTCTAATCTTTCTTCTATAAACTTCATCATTTTAATTCAACCTTCAAAAGACCTTTATAGTATTCACTTGCATCGTCTTTTTCGATTTTTTCTATATTGATAGAAACCATTTCATCAAAATGAGTATCAGAAATATATTTAATTACCTCTGTAAATTTTCTATCATCTGAACTTAATAATGCTAGCCATAGTGTATTATTTTCAGTCCTTAACATCTCTACATGGACATCGAATTTATCTAAGTCTTCAGAAAAGCGATGAAGCATACCTGATTTCAAACGATAATTCACCTTTTTATCATAAATAGCACTTAAGGTTTCCATTTTCGCATGATATTTATCCGACAACACTTTGATCTCATCATCCAATATTTTCATCTGTTGTTTTTTATCACCCAGAATCTTTTTATAGCTATTTGCCTCTTTGGTTAATGCATTATTCTCTTGATTTAAAATAAAAATGGCTGAGTCATTCACGTATGTACCTATCAGCTGAAATATAGGATACGCTAAACTCAAGGAGACAGCACCTACCATCGAGATGATAAATTGTCCACTTGATCGCATCAGGAAAGAAGGTGGTCTTGGGTAGATACTTAAATTAGCCAAATAGGCTTCATCTTCACTATACCCAAATCCACTCAAAAGCATCAAATAGTGTAATTGATCGATATACCATTCTTTATTACTGATATGATAATCTAAATTTAAATCTAACGATTCAATCCCCAAATAATTTTGGCTATACTCACTCAATCCCAAAATAGCACCTCTTTGAGATCCGATATAAATTTGATCGATTGCATCTATCTCAAATGCCCTTTTCACATAAAGGATAATATCATTTACCATGATAAAAATCTCGGTAAAAATTTTAGAAAAATAGTGTTGATAATTCGTATTGGTTGTTTTTAACCCTTCTGATTCAAACAAGGCATAAAATTCTGATTCATCCATTTTTTCACCGATCTCTTCGCAGTATTTTTCATAGATATACTCGAGGGTAAATTCAATCGATTTAGAATATAAGTATTGACCTTCACTATACACCGTAATAAAGGTATCTTGTTTGGTAAAATAAACAAACGCATGTGCCTTGGTATCATTAAGTATCTCTTTTTGATACAGTGGCTTAAAGAGCAGTGGTGCAGGAATAATAAGGTCTAAATATTTTGTTTGTTTTTTTACAGAAAGAAAAAGTGCATCCAGATGGCGTGTTTCCACAACAAAAATATGAAATTTTCTCTCTTCTGAAGAGCTTTCTACTTCAAGCGAAGCGGTGACATAGGTGTTTGTAGGATCAAGTCCTAACTCTTCGTACACTTTAATATCAAGCACCCCATGAATATCCTCCAATGGGACATTTCTGCTAATGTCAACTGTGGCAATCATAATATCTTTATTGTTGATATACGAGATAACAAAATTGGCATTATCATAAGATGGTCTATCTACGGGCTGGAATAGATCATTTTTAAATAGATAGTTTTCACCTTCACCATAAGGGTTAAGGGTAAGAAAGTTTATACGTTTATCTACCGAACTTTTTTTTAAAAACATACATTTTCCTCTCTATAATTACACATTATATATCAAAACGACTAATATAACCTTGATTGTTTTTTCCCTTACAAAAGAGTAGCTTCATCAAACCTCACATTAAAAAAGATATCCAAACTCTTCTAATCCTTCTTTGTTTTTACTCCACCCTTTTTTGACTGACACATGAAGGTCTAAAAAGATTTTTTTGCCTGCAAAAAGCTCCATTTGTTCCCTTGCTAATTTTCCCACACGCTTGATTCCTATCCCACCTTGACCTACAATCATCCCTTTTTGGGTCTCTTTTTCGACTACAATTGTGGCAAATACTCTATCAAGGGTATCACTCTCATCGATTTTTTCTATCGTGACATCACTCTCATAGGGTATCTCATCACTCAAATTTTCAAAAATCGATTCACGAATCAACTCTTTATAGATATTTCGAATGTGTTCAGTCGTTAACATTTCAGGATCATAGAGGAAGGGTGAATCTGGTAAATATTTACTAATCGTATCAAGCAATGGCTCTCTGCCTACATTTTTATTAACAGAAAAAGGGATGATCGCTTCAAAACGATCTTGATATTTTTGATACTCTCCCAATTTTTTCAATATATCCCCTTGCTTTGCATGATCAATCTTGGTTAATACAATCATATGTTTAATCCCTTTATTTTGGGTAAGATGTAAAAACTTTTCATACTCACTCAACTTATCGGTCACTGGAGCTAAAAAAAGGATAAGATCACTATCCCCCATCGCTTTGAGCGCTTCATCCATCATAAATTGGTTCAACAGCCTCTCTTTTTGATGGATACCAGGCGTATCGACAAAAATAATTTGTGCCTCATCATGCATGACGATGATATTCATCCGTTTACGGGTTGCTTGGGCTTTTTTAGAGACCATCGCAAGTTTTTCCCCCACAAGATAATTTAATAATGTACTTTTTCCTGCATTCGGACGCCCTACGACGGCAACAAAACCTGCTTTAGTATCTACTACGTCTTTTTCGTGTTCAAACATTCATTTTTCCTTTTTTAGCCACTCAATTACAAAATGTAGCGGGTTGTATCTTCATCTTCAACTACCTTACTAAGCTTCTGTTCAATCAGTTGTTTATCAATAGTAATTGTTTCCCCTTTATGGGTATCGGCTGAGAAACTAATCTCTTCCAAAATCTTCTCCATAATAGTATGCAACCGTCTTGCACCAATATCTTCTGTCTTTTCATTCGCAACCAATGCATAATGTGCGATTGCCCTTAAGGCTTCTTCCTCAAATACGAGATCCACTTCTTCGACTTGCATCAATGCTATATACTGTTTAATCAATGCATTTTTAGGCTCTGTCAAGATACGATAAAGGGTCTTCTCATCTAAACTATTGAGCTCTACGCGCAAGGGGAAACGCCCTTGAAGTTCAGGCATTAAATCGCTTGGTTTGCTCACATGAAATGCCCCTGCTGCGATAAAGAGGATATGATCGGTATTGACCATCCCCAATTTCGTATGCACTGTCGATCCCTCAACAATAGGGAGCAAATCTCTTTGCACCCCCTCTTTGC
>JBEAQM010000075.1:0-3812 GCA_041163845.1 Pseudomonadota bacterium
CGATTTTAAACGACATGAGTTTGATCGATTGTGTGGTGTTATCATTAGCTTCATTTGTAAATTCAAACTCGATTTGATTAATGGTATTGTCCACTAAAAGTGTCGGATCAAAGAAAAATTCTACTATCCCTTCTTCAGAGATTATTTGCTGTTGTAAAGGGGTGTGATTGAGTTTAGGCGTTAGCTTTTGCACTGTCTGAGTTGCCAATCCAAGGGTCAATTTCCCTCTATACTCTTGGATATTTTCGGCTTCAAAATAGAGGCTTCCTGCCTGCTTAGTAGCGTAGGTGATGTTGTTTTCAACAAGCCACCCTTGTCGTGACAAAAATCGCTTCATCTCAATCTCTTTGTATGCCGTTGCCCTAGGATATAAAAGTGTTTTTCCATGGTCCCAAAAAGCGAGCTTTTTCTCTATATAATAGAGCCTATAATGCAAACTAACATTGGGGTGGCGCATTTCATTGAAAACATAGAGTTCAAATCCTCCCGCCATAAGGATCAGCACAATAAGCAGATATTTTTTCGAAAATATACTTTGCATCATCGCGTATACCATTCACCCATCACCCATGAGACAGATAAAAATAAGAGTCCGATCATCAAAATAAATACCATTATATTTTTTAGATACGTCGATCTATCAACAAACAATGCCAAGAGCATATAGGTAGGGAACAATGTAAAAATATATCTTGGCATCGCTACCAGCGAAGTTGAAAGGGGAATAAAAATTGCCAATACCATAAAAGAAAATTCCGCATATCGCTTTTTCAAAAAAAGCATCAGCGTGATCAATAATCCACCCACCGTTGCGATAGTGGTGTAGAATCCATACGATGCGATGGGCTGCATCAGCCCCCCTATGAGTAGCCTAAAAGGGTTTTGCACATAACGGTGCCAAGCAATCTGAATATGGGAAAATGCCATCGCATCTCCTGTATGCAGATAAAGAAAATGGATATACGCAAACAATCCCAATGGTGCGATAACCAATGCAAACCATACTTTATAAACATCTTCAGTTTTAAAGAAAATAAGATTTTTGAATCCTACCTGCTTTAGTCCCATAATAAGTATAGGAAATACGATCATTACCCCTAAAGGTCTTGTGGCTGAAAGTAATGCTGCAAAAAGTCCTGCCTCCACCCATTTCCCTTGATCTGCAAATACAAACACTAAAATAAAAAGGAGGAAAAACATACTTTCACTGTAAAAGGTAGAAAAATAAAGACTATAAGGGGAGAATGCCATCAATAACACCGCCGTCATTGCAATTTTTTCATCATACACTTTTTTAACATAGACAAAAAGAAAATACAGCCCAAAGAAAAACAAGACACTATTCAAAAGGTAGCCAACATAAAGTGCAGGAACCATACTAAGGTGACTAATAAAACTGACTATTTTAGGGAATAATGGGAAGAATGCCCAGTTTGCAGCACCCCCATCGCGAAGACCACTTGGAGCCAGCTGATACCCATGGCTGATAATATCCATATACCAGGTGCAATCCATTCTACAAAAAGCATCCCTAAAATCCAAACGTACAGGATCAACATATTGATTGCCAAACCATGCCGAAAAAACAATCAATACCCTACTGCTTAAAAAAATCCATAGAATTTTTTTCCAAGCTTGTGCACTAATCAATGTATCTCCCTAAAAGTCCAAAGCTTATGTATCACAAAAGAGAGAAGAGGGAGCAAAAAAGCGATGATAAATGTTTTGAGATAATTGTTATGTCCATCAAACATACCAGATAGCCAAATAGCCAATAAGAGTCCTCCTAGCTGCACCACAAAATATTTTAGTGCTTTCACAAAACTAGGTGCATGTTCAAATACGAACGTCGACTGTAAGATATATGAGAAAAGATACGCACTTAAAAACCCTACGATATTTGAAAAGAGGATAGAGTCATCGACGCCATAAAGATAAAGTGAAGCGACGGAGATATGAAGCAGAGTCGCTGTACCCCCTATGAGTCCATACCGTATTAGTTTAGAAGAGAATAGATGTTGTATCATGATTAGTATTCATTTTCAACGACATAGGTAGGTCTTCGTTTTGCCTCTTTATAAATCCTTCCGATGTATTCGCCCAAAACGCCTATACCCATAAGCTGTATACCTCCCAAAAACAATACAGTAGTTAGAAGCGATGCATATCCAGGCAGATCTTTTCCAAGAATAATCGTTTTGAGGATGATAAATCCGCCATAAAAAAAGGCAATACTTGAAAATAAAAGCCCTAAATACATCCATACCCTTAAGGGGACTGTACTAAATCCAGTAATCCCATCGAGTGCAAAATTCCATAACTTCCATCCGCTAAAATGGGTTTCTCCTGCCGCTCGAACATGACGCTTGTAGGGTATTTTCGTTGTTTTGTATCCAGCCCACGCAAAGAGACCTTTCATGTACCGTTGATTTTCTGGGAGTGTCTTGAGGGTATTGACAACCCTTTTGCTCATCAAGCGGTAATCCCCAACATTTTGAGGGATAAAGATATCTGAAATTTTATTGTGTATTCGGTAAAAAAATTGTGCGCTGAGTTTTTTCGCAAGAGAGTCACTACTACGGTCAGCCCTCTCAGCAAGCACCACATCATACCCTTCTCGCCATTTTTCCATAAACGACACAATCAGCTCTGGTGGGTCCTGCAAGTCAACATCGATAGGAATCATCGCTTCCCCATAGGCATTTTCAAGACCAGCAGTCAATGCCGCTTCTTTCCCAAAATTTCTTGAGAGATTCAACACCCGTAGATGTGGATACTTTTGTTTCGCTTCAAGCAAAACGTTGAAAGTATTATCGGTACTCCCATCATTAATAAAAATAATCTCATATGTATCAGTAACTTTTTCGAGGATGGGGACAACAGTTTGCAGAAAAATCTCTACAACATTTTCTTCATTATAACACGGGCAGACGATGGATAAGGTGGGACTTGCATTCATTCTATTTTCCTTTTGCAAAGCAAAAAATGTAACCAAGATATTGCAATCGATTTTTATCAAATTTTTCCCTAAAACAAGTTAAATAATCCAAAAGAAGATCATCAAAAATCATAAATCGTATTACTGATGATAAATTTGAGTGTTTATTGGATGAAAAATAAAACATTTTTGGTATTGCTGTGATGTTGATGATTGAGAATAATATCGATTGAAGTGGTGATCACGATAGGACTTGAACCTACGACCCCTACCATGTCAAGGTAGTGCTCTACCAGCTGAGCTACGCGATCAAATGTAGGGTGGAAGTATAACTAAGAGATACTTAAAAACGGTGTGGTTATTCAGCACATGCCCAGGGACTCTCTTTGCAAAGCTTGTCCAAATATCCACTGGCTTGGCTTTTCCCTGCTTTCAGTGCCCGTTTTAAATATGTATATGCTTTCATTTTATCGTGAGTGATTTTCTCTCCCCAACCATATAAAAGTGCTACATTAAACTCTGCAGCATGATCTTGCTGATTGGCTCCCTCTAAGAAAAGGGTAAATGCTTTTTGTTCATCCTTGTCTACCGCTTGTCCGTTCATATAAAGTATCGCGAGGTTATTCAACGCTTGTACGACTCCTGCTTTGGTTGCTTTTTCATACCACTCTTTTGCTTTTTCGTATAAAGCCGGATCGTTTTGTGCTTCTAGCTGATAAAACTTTGCTACATTATACTGTGCCGCTCCATACCCTTGATGGGCTGATTTTTCAAACCATTGTTTCGCTTTTGGGGTGCTTTGGTGGACGCCATTTCCATTGGCATACATCAGACCTAAATTATATTCCGCGCGGGGATCTCCCTGCTTGGCTAG
>JBEAQM010000076.1:0-8263 GCA_041163845.1 Pseudomonadota bacterium
AGATCGTAGGTCCAGATGTAAACCTTCAAGTGCTCTCTCGCGGTATCAATACAGTAATGTTGGACACAGGTAGTCGTGAAATGATCGATCTTTTCGCAAAGATGTTCCAAAAACACGGTACCACAACAGTACGTAACTTCGATGCATTGAATGATGTAAACAACCTTATTTATTCTTCAGAGATGATCAAAAAATATGGGATGAATCACGAAGTAGTGGTTACAATGATGGACCTTCCTCCAGGATGTAAAGGGGCACATGATGTTCCTTTTTATGAAAAAACACTGAGAAACATTTTAGATTCAGGGCTTCAATTTGATAGCGTTTGTTTCAAAGATGCTTCAGGTACAGCCAACCCGCATAAAGTCTATGAAACGATCGCAATGGCACGAAAACTCTTAGGGGATTCAGTCCATTTAAGACTTCATACACATGAAACAGCTGGTGTTTCAGTCGCTTCTTATCTTGCAGCACTTGATGCAGGGGCAAACGGGATCGATTTGGCAGCTTCACCGGTAAGTGGAGGAACAAGTCAGCCAGATATCCTTACTATGCTTCATGCGACTAAAGGGACAGATTATAATCTTGGTGATTTACAGATTGATAAAGTGCTTAAATATGAAGAGAGACTCAAGGAGTGTTTAGCAGAATATATGTTGCCGCCAGAAGCGACACAAGTATCCCCACTGATTCCATTCTCACCAATGCCAGGTGGTGCATTGACAGCGAATACGCAGATGATGAGAGATGCAGGTGATCTTGATAAGTTTGATGATGTGATCGCTGCGATGAAAGAGGTCGTTGAACGTGGTGGTTACGGTACTTCAGTGACACCAGTAAGCCAATTTTACTGGCAACAAGCCTATGCAAATGTGATGTTCGGACCATGGAAGCAAATTGCGCCAGGGTATGGTCGTATGGTTCTTGGTTATTTTGGGCAGACACCAGTGCAAGCAGATGATGAGATTATTAAACTTGCATCTGAAAAGCTTAAATTAGAGCCAACTACAGAGAATCCACTTGATATTGCTGATAAAGATCAATCAAAATCGATAGCACATTGGACAAAAGTGTTGGAGGATGAAGGATTAGAAGCAACAGAAGAAAATATCTTCATCGCATGTGCTTGTGATCAAAAGGGAATTGCGTTCTTGAAGGGTGAAGGCCCTCTCATGGTAAGAAAAGGTAAAAATAATTGTAATGGAAATGGAGAAGCAGATATGGCAGGAAATTATACAGTAGTAGTAGATGGTAAACAATACAGTGTTCAAGTCGCAGAAGGGAGTGGTGATATCCAAATCACACCTTCAGTTGCAGCACCAGTAACAGCTGTGGCAGAAGCAGCAGCACCGTCCCCAGTGGCAGGTGGAGCAGGTTCAGTGCATATCAATTCTCAAACACCAGGGAATGTATGGAAAATCGTTAAAAATCCAGGAGATAAAGTAGCAGAGGGTGATGTAATCATGATCCTTGAAGCGATGAAAATGGAGATCGATATTGCTGCGCCACAAGCAGGTGTAATTGCTTCGATCAATGTCAATGTTAATGATGCGGTAACAGACGGACAATTACTTGTAACAATGGACTAATAAGATGAAGTTAAAGCATTTTATATTTTCACTATTATTTGCACTTTTTGCATCGACATCGTTTGCGCAAGCAACTGTCGATGAAGTGCCTGCTGTACAAGCACAAGAGCAAGTTTACCATTCTAAAACACTTCCAGAGCTTCTACAAAGTTTTTTTGAAACGACTGGTTTGAATGCAATGATGAACCCTAAAGCAGGTGTCAAGAATGGCGAAGGGGAAGAGCTTACAGCTTTTGCTCAAAGTTGGGGTAGGGCGATCATGTTTATGATCATTTTCCTTCTTTTTTATCTCGCTATAGCAAAAGGCTTTGAGCCTTTATTGTTATTACCTATAGCATTTGGTGGACTTTTAGCAAATATTCCTATTGCCAACATGACCGGTGAACATGGGATGCTTGGTATTATTTACAATATGGGTATCGCCAATGAATTTTTCCCACTTCTTATCTTTATGGGTGTGGGGGCAATGACAGATTTTGGACCACTCCTTTCTAACCCTAAGACAGCATTGTTGGGTGGAGCGGCACAGTTTGGTATCTTTGGTTCATTGGTAGGTGCAGCAGCACTTTCTCAATATACAGGGATGGTAGATTTTTCATTGAAACAATGTTCTGCAATTAGTATTATTGGTGGGGCGGATGGACCGACATCTATTTTTATCGCTTCTGCGCTTGCGCCTGAGCTTCTTGGGGCGATCGCGGTAGCGGCGTATTCTTATATGGCTTTGGTTCCTGTGATTCAACCACCGATAATGAAAGCATTGACTACAGTAGAAGAGCGAAGAATCGTGATGAAAACAACAAGAAAAGTGCATAAACTTGAAAAATTAATTTTTCCTATTATTGTGATTATGATGATCGCATTGATCTTACCAGATGCTGCACCATTGATGGGTGCATTTGCTTTGGGTAACTTCGCCAAAGAATCTGGTGTGGTGGATAGACTTTCTAATGAAATGCAAAACTCATTGATCAATATCGTAACGATTTTCTTAGGACTTGGAGTAGGATCGAAACTGGCTTCAGATAAATTCCTTGTGGCTGAGACAATGGGGATTATGATTATCGGACTTCTCGCATTTGCAGCGGGTACAGCGGCTGGTGTTTTGATGGCAAAATTGATGAATAAGTTCTCTAAAGAGCCTATTAATCCACTCATTGGTGCGGCAGGTGTTTCTGCGGTACCAATGGCAGCACGTGTTGCAAGTAAAGTGGGTTCTGAAGCAAGACCAGGCAACATCTTATTGATGCATGCAATGGGACCGAATGTTGCTGGCGTTATCGGTTCAGCTGTAGCAGCAGGTGTATTGCTGTCTATATTTAAGTAAAATAAAAATTTAGGATAGTTATGAGTACGAAAACGCCCAAGGGACTTGATAAACTAGGATTGAAAGATATCGGTGATGTCTATTATAATTTAAGTTATGATGAGTTACAAGCGCATGAGATCCGTAACGGTGAGTGTCAAATTTCTACGACAGGTACAGCGATTTGTGATACAGGTATTTTTACTGGTCGTAGCCCAAAAGATAAATATTTTGTCGATCAAGAGCCTTCTAATAAACATATTGCTTGGGGAGATGTCAACAGAAAAATTTCTAAAGAGATTTATGATGAATTGCTTGATATTACCTTGACGCAACTCTCTGGTAAAAACATTTATGTCACAGATGTTTATGCCGGGGCAAGTGCTGCAAGTAAGCGTTCAGTACGTTTTATTACTGAGATTGCATGGCAAGCCCATTTTGTTAAAAATATGTTTATCCGTCCGACAGATTCTGAATTAGAAAGATTTACACCGGACTTTACAGTCTATAATGGATGTAAAGCAGTCGATGAAAAGTATAAAGAGCATGGATTGCATTCAGATGTTTTTGTCGTGTTTAACGTAGAGGAAAATGTAGCAATCATAGGTGGTACTTGGTATGGAGGAGAGATGAAAAAAGGGATCTTCTCTATGATGAATTATTGGTTGCCACTAGAAGGTAAGCTTCCGATGCATTGTTCTGCAAATGTAGGTGAAAAAGGGGATGTATGTCTTTTCTTCGGACTTTCAGGTACAGGTAAAACGACACTCTCAACAGACCCACAAAGAGCTTTAATTGGGGATGATGAACATGGTTGGGATAACCATGGGGTGTTTAACTTCGAAGGGGGATGTTACGCGAAAGTAATCAATCTTGACCCGAAATCCGAACCAGAAATTTATGGCGCCATCGTGAAAGATGCCCTTTTGGAAAATGTGGTCGTGGATAATGATGGACTTGTCGATTATACAGATGGTTCAAAGACTGAGAACACACGTGTATCATACCCTATAGAACATATCGAAAATCATAAAAAAAATCTTCAAGCAGGACATCCAAATAATATCATTTTCCTTTCAGCGGATGCCTTTGGTGTATTGCCACCGGTAAGTAAATTAACCAAAGAACAGGCAATGTATTATTTCTTGAGTGGATATACTGCAAAAGTAGCAGGAACAGAAAGAGGCATTACAGAACCAGTCGCTACATTCTCAGCTTGTTTTGGTGAAGCTTTCTTGCCACTTCACCCTACAGCGTATGCCAAACTCTTAGGCGAAAAAATTGATGAACATGGGGTGAATGTTTATTTGGTCAACACCGGATGGACAGGTGGTCCTTATGGTACAGGTAAACGTATGAGTATTAAAAATACCCGTGCATGTATCGATGGTATCTTAAGTGGAGCGATCTTACATACAGAATTTGAAACGTTAGATACATTTAATCTCTCTATCCCTAAAACACTCGATGGGGTAGATACAGCGGTGTTGAACCCAAGAAACACATGGGAAGATAAATCACAATATGATGCAATGTTGAAGAAATTAGCAGGTATGTTCCAAAAAAATTTCCACCGTTATGATGGCAATGGTGGTGAATTTGATTTCGCATCTGCAGGTCCACAACTTTAATCTATGATCTGTACCATGTGTACAGATCACATCACTCCCAACATCCTCTCTCTAAGCTATTTATATTACAATTACATCAAATAGATGCAAAGGAATTGAAAATGAACGTGAATAAAATGAGAGCAATATGTAGACCTATTAGAATTGTAGTGGGATTGGCATTGATCGGTTATGGTGCGTATTCTGGAAATAATTGGTTTTATTTAGGTTTGATTCCATTGATCGCTGGGTTGATGAATTTTTGTCCAGCGTGTATTATCACTAAAAAGTGTGATACACCAGTAAAATAACACGATAAGAGGATATAACCCTCTTATCTCTTTCTTTGGTAGTAACTTCGTTATTATTTTTCAGTATAATCACACACACATTTTAAGGGGATAAGCTATGGATGAATTAAAAACTTATTTAGAAACACATTCTTATGATGAGCTTCACCCCTCGGAAATAGCAAACCTTCTTAAAGATTTGGATGAAAAAAGTTTCTCTGAAGCGCTGCAACTTATCCCCAAAGAGTTTGTTGCTGATATTGCACTGGAATTGCCTTATCGTTATTTTGAAGATGTGATTGAGTCTTTTACCCCTAAAGAGATCGCAGATTCTGTTTCTGATCTTGAGAGTGATGACCAGACTGAATTTATGCAAGAGTTACAAGAGGTTGACTCTACGATCGCAGAAGAGGTTTTTAACCAACTTCCTAAAGCGTATCAAGAAGATATTTTAAAGCTTCAGCAATATGAAGACGATGAAGCTGGAGCTTACATGCAAACAGAAGTGTATGCTGCGAATTTGCATCATAATGTCTATGATGTTATCAAAGATTTTGCGCAGCTTAGACGAAAAGATGAGCTTGAAAATGTCAACTATCTCTTCGTGACTGAAGATGACCAAACATTACGTTATGGTATAGGGTTGGATCATCTTTTGGTTTTTAATTTTGAAAAGACACTTGAAGAGAATATTTTAGAGAGTCCTGAAAAATATAAACCTATTGTTGGTAAAGACCATGATGATATCAGTGAGATTGTACAAAAATTTCAAGATTATGACCTCTCATCTATGCCTATTACAGATGAAAATGGGATTTTGTTAGGGCGTATTACTTCAGATGATATTTATGATGTTATCAATGAGCAAGCAACCGATCAAATGTACCATTTGGCAGGGGTTAACGATGAAGCAGAAGAGGATGAAGATATCTTTAGGGCAGGTAAAGCCCGTGCTATATGGTTGGGGATTAACTTGATTACAGCAATTGTCGCATCGTTTGTCATCGGTATGTTTTCTGATACATTACAAAGTATCGTAGCATTGGCGATTTTAATGCCAATCGTCGCTTCGATGGGAGGGAATGCCGGAACCCAAAGTTTGACCGTCGTTGTACGTCAGCTTGCACTCGGTGATATCGCGAAATATGATGCATTCCGTACGATTAAAAAAGAGGTAACTTTGTCGCTTGTAAATGGTTTGATTTTTGCTATAATCATGGGTATGATAGCTTCAATATGGTTTCATATGGGTATGCTTGGTGTTGTTATTGCACTTTCGATGGTTATCAATCTATTGAGTGCTGGTTTTTTCGGCGCCATGGTACCATTGTTGCTCAAAAAAATCGATGTTGATCCTGCCATTGGAAGTACAGTAGTCCTTACGACTATTACCGATGTGGTGGGTTTTTTCTCTTTCTTGGGTCTAGCTACCCTCATTTTACTTTAAAGGCAAAATAACACTCAATGGACCTGTTAATTTTTTACTTTTTATTGGCGGTACTTGTATCGTTTGTCTGTTCCATTTTGGAATCGGTTTTACTCTCTATCAATATGGCATACATTTCAGTGCTTGAAAAAGAGCATCCACGTGTCGGGGCACTTCTCAAATCTCATAAAAATAGTATCAATAAATCTATTGCATCTATTTTGATACTCAACACCATAGCAAACACCCTTGGTGCTGCTGCAGTAGGAGCACAAGCAGAGAGCGTTTATGGTAGTGGTGCTGTGTTTTATGTTTCTGTGATTTTGACGTTTGCAATTTTATTTTTATCAGAAATAATCCCTAAAACCATTGGCGCAGTGTATTGGAAACAGTTGGCGCCTGCGGCGGCATATTTGATCAATTTTTTTATTTGGATTACGTATCCCGTCATCGTAATGACCCTTTTTGTCACCAACCGAATCAGTCGTTCGAATGATAGTAAAAGTTTGAGTAAGGAAGAGCTGTTACATAGTATGCTTTTGAGTGAAGATGAAGGGGTTTTAGGAGAAAAAGAATCTGAAGCAATAGAAAACATTCTTTTGCTCGATAAGGTGAAAATTCATGATATTTTGACCCCTAGGACGGTGGTATTTGCATTGGATGGTAGTAGAGCACTCAAGGACGTCATCGAAAATGAACCAGCTATTTTTAAGTTCTCTAGAATTCCAGTTTATGAAGGAAATATAGAAAATATCACCGGTTTAGTGATGACTAAAAAAATTTTCAAACATGCCTTGAAAAATGACGCCACGACTTTAAATGAAATTCAAAAAAAGATATTTAAAATTTCTGAAAACTTACCGGTTTCAAAAGCTTTGGATCTGTTCATTAAGAAAAAAGAGCATATGTTTTTGGTGTTGGACAAATACGATCAGATGGAAGGTATCGTGACATTGGAGGATTGTGTCGAGACGATTCTTGGTGTAGAAATTATCGATGAAAGTGATAGTGATGCAGACATGAGAGAGGTTGCTAAACAAAATATGCGACTTAAACGTAGACTAGAGAGTAGTTTAAACGACCAAGAATAAGGATCGTTTTGTCTTTTGCTACTTTAGGTTTATCGACTAACATCACACAAGCCCTGAGCGAAAAAGGGTACAACATACCCACACCCATACAAAAAGCGCTTATTTCTCCTATACTTCAAGGCAATGATATCATCGCAGGTGCACAAACGGGGAGCGGTAAAACAGCAGCGTTTACCCTTCCTCTTTTAGAAATACTGAAACAAAATTTTATCGATGGACAACACTACCCTAAAGTATTGATCTTGGTCCCGACACGTGAGCTTGCCAAACAAGTTCATAGGAGTGTCCAGGCGTATGGAAGAAATCTTCCTTTGAAAAGTATTGCTCTTTTTGGTGGGGCACAACGTGCTTCGCAAATCAATCAACTCAAAGAGGGTGTGGATATTATCATCTCAACGAGTGGACGCTTGCTTGAATTGTTGGAGCAAAAAGCGATCAATTTTGATGCAGTACGCCACCTCGTACTTGATGAAGCTGACACGATACTCGATATGGGATTTATTGGTGAAGTGAATCAAATATTGCACTATCTTCCTCTAAATAGACAAACCATACTCCTCTCAGCGACACTTTCTGGCAAGGTAAAAGCGTTGGGATTAAAGGTCCTCAAAAAACCACTGTTAATTGAAATAGACAAAATGGGAAGCGCTGCTGCATCTGTAGAACAAGTGGTGTATCCTGTGCAAGAAGAGAAGAAGCTAGAGTTACTCCCTTATCTCATAGGATCACGAAATTACCAGCAGGTATTGGTATTTACGCGCAAAAAAGAGATAGCAGATGTGGTGGCAGAAGAGTTGAATCATGCAGGACTGAAAACGGCTGTGATTCATGGAGATAAAAGTACCGGAGAAAGAAGTAGGGCTTTTGAAGGTTTTCGTGAAGGGAAGATAAGGGTCCTTGTGGCGACAGATATCGGTGCAAGAGGATTGGATGTTCCGGAGCTTAAAGTGG
>JBEAQM010000077.1:0-6877 GCA_041163845.1 Pseudomonadota bacterium
AGATCTACCTTGATGCCCATGAAAACCTAGAGATTTCTGCTCATTTTCAAGTTTTCTCGGTCCCTACGATGTTAGTTTTTTTGGATGGTCGTGAATTCATACGTGAAGGAAGAGCCGTGAGTCTTCACCAGATGAGTGAGAAGCTTCAGCGTCCTTATGGGATGATGACGGAGTAGTTTTATTCACTACTGGTTTAAATAATGCAAAAACTCATCTTTTGAGATGTAGCCCATAAACTGTGCTTTGATCGTTTCAGTTTGAGGATCGACCACATAGAGTGTCGGGGTTAAGGCATTTTCTGCAAACTGTTTAGGAAATTGTTTGGTTTTAAAGTTGAGCATTACGGGTACGAATCTTTCGTGTATTTTTGCATCGATATCTGCATGTCCCAAAACCCTCTCTTCAAGTTTACGACACCATGGACAAAATGTAGTGGTCATAAAAATAAGCATCGGTTTTTTCATCTCTTTGGCTTTTTGAAGTGCTACGGCATAGTTTGTTTCGTAGTGCATGGTAGTAGTGAAATTTTCTGCTTTGACAGGGGTATTTGCTTGAGAAAGTGCTACATTGTCTTCACGCCATTCACGCTCAAATCTGTCTATCATCTCTTCGGTCGTATCTAGAACACTTTCGCTTAACTCTTCTTTATCCTTTACTCTTGGAACTTGTGTGATATCTTGATAGGTGATGGAAAATACCTCTTTGCCATTGCGTGGTAAGTATTCGCCTATCTCAAGTTTCATTTGGATCGCTGCTTGGTCTTCTACCGAAAAATCAGTGAGCACCAACACAAAGACACGTGAAGAGGGTTTACTCACATCGATACCAAGTTCTTTGGATTTGGAGATGAGCATGTTTTCTAGTTCAGGGTTGATACTTTTGTCTAACACACTGGACATATTTGCCACATGCGGTTCAAAGTCTTTCATGTCGGTTAAGACAAAAAAAGTTTGAGAGAAAAGGTGCAAAGGCAAGAGGAATAAGGGTACCAAATAACGTACTATCATGTTTTTACTTCTTGGTAATAATAGAAATATTTTTAAAATCTTTGGTTTTTAGGATATCGACGATATCGACAAAATATTGAAATTGGCTGCTTTTATCCATACGCAAAGAGATGAGGTCTTTTTGTGCATCGAGTTGAAGTATCTTCTCTTTGATGCTCTCAAGCGAAAGTTCTTCACCTTGATAAGAGTAAATGCCTTCTTTATTGACAGCGATCTGGATACTTTTTTTCTCCTCGTTTTTTTTCGAACTCGCACTAGGGAGATCTATCTGGACACTTTGGTTTTTGACAAAAGTAGCCGTGGCGAGGATAATGACGAGTAATACGAGTACGATATCGATGAATGGAACGACATTCATCTTATCAAAGCGTTCGCGTCTCATGGTTATTTGGTATCCTGTAGGATTTCCCACTCTACCAAGAGTCTATCGACCTTTGTTAACAGCGCATTGTAAAATACCGTCGCTGGGATCGCTACGACCAATCCAGCTGCAGTTGCTTTGAGTGCGAGTGCTAGGTGTTTCATGATCTCTGCTGGATTGACCTCATTTTGTTGATCTCCTATGATATAAAACGTAAGAATAATCGCCAGTACAGTACCAAGAAGCCCTACATAAGGAGCATTAGATCCTATAGAAGCGATAGTTGCCAGACGTTTAGAGAGGTCTAGTTCTAGCTTTTTTTGGTTTGTATAAGCGCGTAAATTGACAGCACGATAAAAAAGGACTCTCTCTATCGTAAAGGCAACAGTGATAAAACTTAAAAAAAAGAGTAACCCTATAATACCGTAATCAATGGTGTCTTTGAGTTGTTCAATGGGCATGATTTTCCCTTGTAAAATAAAATGGGTTTGATTATAGTGAATTAGTGTTGAAAAACTGTTAAGTGAACGCTTCATTTTTTTCACTAAAAAGTATATGAAAAATGGTAAAAATCGATTTTAAGCTAGCTAGCATCGATTTTAAGCGTTTTTTACCCTGTGTATTTAAGCCCAACTTAGATACAATCAATGCAATTTTTATAAAAAGAAGGAAATATATGGCTGATTTGTTTGAAGACCAACAAAATACGGGGCAAGTTCTCATCGAAGATAGTATGAGAAATAGCTATCTTGATTACTCTATGAGTGTTATCATCGGTAGGGCACTCCCAGATGCAAGAGATGGTTTAAAACCTGTACATAGAAGAATTCTTTATGCGATGAATGAGTTGAGTTTGGGATACAGAAGTCCCTATAAAAAATCTGCTCGTATCGTCGGGGATGTGATCGGTAAGTACCATCCGCATGGTGATAATGCGGTGTATGATGCGTTGGTACGTATGGCGCAAGACTTCTCTATGCAAGCCCCTTTGGTCGATGGACAAGGAAACTTTGGTTCGATCGATGGTGATAACGCTGCAGCGATGAGATATACCGAGGCACGTATGACTAAAATCGCAGAAGATCTTTTGAACGATCTTGATAAAGATACCGTCGATTTCGTACCAAACTATGATGATTCGATGCAAGAGCCAGATGTCCTTCCTTCTCGTGTTCCTAACTTGCTTTTGAATGGTTCAAGTGGTATCGCTGTAGGTATGGCGACGAATATTCCTCCGCACCGTATTGATGAGTTGGTGCAAGCGTTAGTCATGCGTATCGATGACCCTCAAATCGAAACCGACGATTTGATGCAAGTGATGCAAGGGCCTGATTTTCCAACCGGTGGTATCATCTTCGGACGTAAAGGGATTACTGATGCCTATACGACAGGTAGAGGGCGTATCAAAGTACGCGCAAAAACACACATTGAGCAAAAAGGGTCTAAAGAGATCATTGTCATCGATGAACTCCCTTTCCAGGTCAACAAAGCAAGACTCATCGAAAACATCGCACAACTTGTAAGAGATAAACAAATCGAAGGTATCTCCGAGTTGCGGGACGAATCAGACAGAGAGGGGATCCGTGTCGTTATCGAGCTAAAGCGTGATGCGATGAGTGAGATCGTCCTCAACAACCTTTTTAAAAGTACCCAGATGCAAGTGACGTTCGGTATCATCATGCTTGCCATCGCAAACAAAGAACCAAAAGTCTTTACCCTCATGGAGCTTTTGGACCTTTTCTTAAAACATAGAAAAACAGTCGTCATCCGAAGAACGATCTTCGATCTTGAAAAAGCCAGAGGGAGAGCACATATTTTAGAAGGGCTTAAAATCGCTGTAGATAACATCGATGAAGTCATCAAAATCATCCGTGCTTCTTCTGATGATATCGAGGCAAAAGAGAGCCTCATGTCAACCTTTAAACTCTCTGAAATTCAAGCCAAAGCGATCTTGGAGATGAGACTTAGACGTCTTACTGGTCTTGAGATCGAGAAGATTGAAAATGAGCTCAAAGAATTGCTTGCACTCATCGAGGAGCTAGAAGGCATCTTGAAAAGCGAAGAAAAAATCAATGCTATTATCCGTCAGGAATTGGTAGAAATCGGTGAGAAATACAGCACACCACGTCGTACAGAGATCGTAGATGATTATGACGATATCGATATCGAAGATTTGATCCCGAATGAGCCGATGGTTGTTACGATCACTCACAGAGGATATATCAAACGTGTACCACTTAAACAGTACGAAAAACAACACCGTGGTGGTAAAGGAAAGATCGCTGTAACAACCTATGATGATGACTTTATCGAAAGGTTCTTTACCTCAAATACACATGATACATTAATGTTCGTGACCGATAGAGGACAGCTCTATTGGCTCAAGGTTTACCGTATCCCTGAAGGGTCTCGTACAGCCAAAGGAAAAGCAGTCGTCAATCTCATCAACCTCCAACAAGATGAGAAGATTATGGCGATCATCCCTACGACCGATTTTGAATCTGATAAAGGATTGGTGTTCTTCACCCAAAACGGTATCGTGAAGCGAACCAACCTCTCTGAGTATTCAAATATCAGAAGCAATGGGGTAAGAGCGATCAATCTTGATGATGACGATGCATTGGTAGATGCAAAAATTATTTGGCCAAATACACAGTGGCTCTTTGTAGCGACGAAAAAAGGGCTTTGTATCCGATTTAAGGTAGAAGATGCAAGAGAGATCGGTAGGGTAGCCCGTGGGGTAACCGCTATTAAATTTAAGATCAAAGGTGACTACGTATGTGGTGCAACGACGATCGAGAATGAAGAAGATGAACTCCTTATGATCAGTGAAAAAGGGCTTGGTAAACGTACTACAGCAAGTGAATATAGAGAGCAAAATCGTGCCGGTAAAGGGGTGATTTCTATGAAACTCACAGAGAAAACAGGAGATGTGATCGGTGTGGTCTTCGTAGAAGAAGATAAAGACCTCATGTGTCTTACAAGTATTGGTAAGATGATTCGTGTCGATATGGAACAGATCAGAAAAGCAGGACGTAACACCTCAGGTGTAAAGATCGTGAATGTCGATGCAAAAGACAAAGTGGTGAGTATCGCTAAATGTCAGCGAGAAGACGATGATGATAGCGATGAAAATGAAACAATAGATGATACTTTAGGATTAGAATAACGTGAAAAAATACAATATAGCAGTAGTTGGCGCCAGTGGTGCTGTGGGTGAAGAACTATTTAGAGTGTTAGAAGAGGTGAAGTTTCCTATTAATGATATTTTACCACTTGCTAGTGCACGAAGTGTCGGTGAAGAGGTAACGTGCCAAGGGAAAGTCTATAAGATCGAAGAGTTAACCCAAGAGGTATTTAAAGGGCGAAACATCGATATCGCTTTTTTCTCTGCAGGTGGAAGTATCTCAGCAGCATATGCGAAATATGCGGTAGAGTCTGGAGCAGTTGTCATAGATAATACGTCTCATTTTAGAATGGATCCAAATGTACCACTCGTGGTACCCGAAGTAAATCCTGAAGATATTGCATTGTGGAAAGAGACAGGGATTATCGCAAATCCAAACTGTTCTACGATTCAAATGGTGCAATTACTTAAACCTTTACATGATCTTTATGGGATCAAAAGAGTAGATGTGAGTACCTATCAGGCGGTAAGTGGTGCGGGTAAAAAAGGGATGGAAGAGCTTGTGATGCAAATGCAAGCATTTTTCAATTTCTCTTTGGATCAAGCCAAAGTAGAAGCATTCGCTCACCAGATTGCGCTCAATGTCATCCCACACATCGATGTACCACAAGAGAATGGGTATACCAAAGAAGAGATGAAAATGGTCAACGAAACCAATAAGATTATGCATACTGCATTTGCTGTTTCGGCGACATGTGTTCGTGTACCCGTACTTAGAAGTCATTCAGAATCAATCACTGTTACCTTTAATGAAGGGGTGAATGTCGATGTAGAAAAAGTCAGAGAAGTGCTTGATGCGTTTGAAAATGTCACTGTTATCGATGATATCGCTAACAAAAAGTACCCGATGCCAATTATTGCAACCGATACGGATGAAACCTATGTAGGGCGTATCAGAAAAGATATTTTTGCTGACAATATCGTACACCTTTGGGGTGTGGCGGATCAAGTGAGAGTGGGTGCTGCGACCAATGCAGTGAGAATCGCACAAAAATGGATCAAAATGCAGGAGAGCAACTAATGTTAGAGAGACTCTTTGAAGGTACGATTTGGAGAAGCCGTTTCATAGTCCTTTTGGCAGTTGTTTTTGGATTGGTGGGAGCATTGGTTCTTTTTATCGTTGCTTCGCTTGACGTATGGCATGTGGCTATCCATACATTTGAAGTAGTGATTTCTGGTGCCCATCCTGAAACGTTTCATGAAGATATCGTGGCAGGGATTATTGGTGCAGTCGATCTTTATCTTATCGCGGTAGTATTGTTTATTTTTGCTTTTGGATTGTATGAGCTTTTTATCTCAGATATTGATGCTGCAGAAGGGCAAAATGGTTCTAAGCTGTTGGCGATTCATGACCTTGATCAGCTCAAAGACAAGATCGCCAAAGTGATTGTCATGGTGCTGGTGGTGAACTTTTTTCAGCGGGTATTGCATACGAGTTTTGGCACAGCACTAGAGATGTTGTATTTTGCACTCTCTATCGCAGCATTGGCTGTGGGATTATATTTTTTAGGGAAAGTAGGTAAACATTAATGGGTAAGATATTTGTAGATGCATGTTTAGGAAAAGAGACACCATACACACCAGTATGGATGATGAGACAAGCAGGGCGTTATCTGCCAGAATATATGGCGGTAAGAGCTTCAGCAGGAAATTTTCTTAATCTTTGTCATGATCCTAAAAAAGCAGCCGAAGTGACCATTCAACCACTCGATATCGTAGGGGTAGATGCAGCGATTTTATTTTCTGATATCCTTGTGATTCCTGATGAGATGGGGATGGACTTGAGTTTTGTCAAAGGGGAAGGTCCGAAGTTTTCTGACCCACTGACATCGCAAGAAGATCTAGATAAACTCATCGGTGGAGAGGAAGCGGCAGCTAAACTCACGTATGTATATGACACGATCAAGCTTTTACGTGCAGAGTTAGATGGGCGTGGTGATGAGAAAGCGTTGATCGGCTTTACTGGCGCACCTTGGACATTGGCTACTTATATGATAGAAGGGCAAGGGACAAAGACTTATAATATTTGTAAAAAAATGATGTATTCAAATCCTGAACTTTTACACAACATTCTTGCGAAAGTGACAGAAGTAGTAAAATTTTATATGGAAAAACAGATCGAATCTGGTGTCGATGTGGTACAGATATTTGATTCGTGGGCAGCGGCGATCGAGCCAAATCAATATGATGAGTTCTCATGGAAATATATGGTAGAGATCGCTGAGTACCTAAAAGCGAAATATCCACACATTCCGGTGATCCTCTTCCCTAAAGGGATTCCGGCATTTTTAGATCAAGTGTATGGTAACTTCGATGTATTTG
>JBEAQM010000078.1:0-6780 GCA_041163845.1 Pseudomonadota bacterium
GAGAAACAAAAACAAGAAGAGCAAGCACGTCTAGAAGCAGCAAGAAAACAAGCCTTAGCCCTTGAGCAAGCAAAGAAAGAAGCCGCTGCGAAGAAAGCAGAGGAAGAGCGACTTGCAGCTATCGCTGCGAAAGAGAAAGCTGAACTAGCACGCAAAGCGCAAGAAGAGAAAGAAAAATTGGCTGCGCTACAGAAGCAAAAGCAAGAAGCACAAGCACGCCTAGAAGCTGAGAAAAAAGCACAAGAGGCACAAGCCCAAAAAGCCAGACTCGCTGCACTTGAGAAACAGAAAGAAGAAGAGGCACGCTTAGCCGCACAGAAAAAAGCAGCAGAGGAGAAGATACGTCTAGCCAAAGAGCAAGAAGCTGCCCAGAAGCAAGCAAAACTTGCAGCAAAAAATCAAAAATTCTATATGGCAAGGCTAGGGAAGCAAGACCATTACGACTCAAAAAATCGTACACTAGGCGATGCGATAGCCATCTTGCAGCAAGATCGCGCCAACTATTATAAATACAACAAAAAAGATCCAGAAGATACCAATGCGAACTTCTTCACAAGTCAAAACAAAAGAGGATCTCTCAGAACCATGGTCGCCAAAGGGCACACTTCAGCCCAAACGCTTAACCAGATCTACCGTGGAACCCCGTTGGTTAAAGTGACCATTTATCCAAATTATGTCGATATAACGATCGTTTCAAAATAAGAGAGTTTACTCAAGTAAAGTGATGCGGTGATGGGTCGCACCACCACCATCGTGAATCAATTAGATATTATGTTTGTATAAATTTATGGTATAGTTCAAAATATTTTGAAAGGAACATACGTGAAGCGATTTTTTGTCCATATAATGATCCTCATTGCCTTGCTAGTAAATATTGCGCATGATAGTGTGATCGCTATCGAAGATCAATATATGGATAAAAATGTGGCTGAATATGTGATCGAACAAACCACAAATTGTAACCATAAGCATATGGGGGAATACCATTCTTTATTCCATTACAACGCGATTATAATAACCACTTTGCCTCCTCTTGAGGTAAAGGGGCTATCCCATTGGATACTGTTTACACAAAGTCCTCACACTTCAGATATTTTAAATACCCTTGTAAAACCTCCTATAGTTTAACCCTTTTTTATCCAATCTATTCAAAACCATTTTAATGTGTACTTTTGTATACAGAACCAAATTTATTATTTCCATAAGGATTTTTATGAAATATTTCACATTTTTTATATTGATTTTTTCTTATTTTCTCTATGCTTCAGAGACTTTAACGATCAAACAGAAACAATCGCTTGTCATCTATAACCATAAACCATCGACGCAAATCAACTTGAAAGCCAAGATGAGAAAAATGGCGAAAATTTCTTCTGACAAAGCAAAAGAGATTGCCTCTTCTATATGTCAAGAAGAAATAGGTATTCCTCTATTAACCCACCAGAAATCTTTTCTTTTTTACCGATTTAGTAGCATACATTGTGATATCCGTGTCAATGCACTGGATGGGACTTTACTATGAAGAGATTTTTTGTTGCTATAATACTAGGAACAGTGTCGTGTTATCCTTCTTCTATCACCTTGCATGATATTCTTTCTAAGTCTACTATGCACAATCCGATGCAAGAAGCACTCTTGGAAGATGCATTAGCCAAAGAAGCGCAGTATAAAGGGGACCATGCCGCAGAACCTTTCACACTACACGGCACTTCAGGAGAAGTCAAACCTGAGTTTGATAGACACACAAAAGAGTATGCGATTGGGGTATCCAAACAGATATTTATTAATGACAGCGAAGCATTAGACAATGATATTGCTCATTTACAAATGAAAGCCGATACACTCGACGCAGAAAAAAAGATTTTAAATTTTGACAATGGACTAAAAGAGCTTTATCACAAGTCATGTATACAACAAGAAAATAGCGATGCTGTCAAAAAGCTATACGATGAATTTGAAACCCTTTATGCGAAAAAGGAAAAAGCTTATACCTATGGAGAGATCTCTAAAGTAGAATTATTTTACCTCAAGATAGAAAAAGAAAAATTGCTTACACAGCTTAAAGAAACAGAAGCAATGCGTACCCTATCAAAGGAAACACTCTATCAATTAAGTGGTATCCCTACCACAAAAGATACTGTATTAGCATGCACAGACATGTATCCTATTGTCGGATCTCTTTCGTTTGCAGATACCCTTTTTGCTCTCTCTTCTGAGGCATATAAAAATCGTATCCAAAGTACACAAAAGCGCGTAACACGAAATAAAAATGTCTTAGATGCTGTGGATGTCTCTTTAGAATACACTCATGAAATTGGGATCGAAAAATATATCGTCGGGGTCTCTATCCCGCTGCATTTAAATGATAAACAATCCGAACAAAAACGTCTTGAAGCATTACACCAAAGCAATGCATTGGAAGCGAAATATCGCCAAAATATACTAGAGCGCCATACCCAGCTCCACGGGTTGCAAACAGAACTTGCTTATAAATCTAATGTGGTCAATCGTATGAAAAAAACGATCCATGAATATCAACAAACGCTGCTTCCATTGCTGCAAAAAAGCTATACCTATGGGGAAAGTAGCGTGACAGAATATATCTTAAGTAAACAGCAATATTATGAGTTGCTTCAGTCATTTTATACAGCACAAATATCGTATTACCATGCGTTATTTGGACTTTATACGCTCAGTGAAACAAAGGAAACATTATGAAAAAACGATTATTGATTATCGCAGCATGTCAAATACTCTACTCTCAAACGATTACACTTACTACAGAGCAAGAAAAAACGTGGAATATCAAAAGTGAAAAACCAACCCTATCTACTATGTTGCCATTGGGTGAGTTTTCTGCACAAGTGATTACCCCACCCTCACTTGTCCAAACCGTCACACTCCCTTTTGAAGTCCATACGAAACAATTTTTTGTATCCCTTTATGATAAAGTCCAAAAAGGTCAATTGATCGCAGAAGTAAGTGCTATGGCATGGCTAGAAGCACAACAATCAGCCATTAACGATTTTTTAGATTTGGAGAATACCCGTCAAAAAAATGAACGTAATAAAATGCTTTGTAAAGATGGCATCATCCCTCAAAAAGCTTGCATTGAAAGCGAAACAAACTATAAACAATTGGTAGCAAAACAAAATGCTTCTGTTGCGTTGTTGAAAAACTATGGTGCGAATGAGATGACCGTCCATACCCTTTTTGAAACCCTCCAAGTAGCTCCTGTTTTGAAAATCAATGCACTTGATGATGGTACGGTTACATTTTTAAATACCTCATCCTCTTCTTCAGAAGCATTGTTTATTTTGCATAAAGAAGGAGTGCTTTGGCTTGAAAGTGCCATGGAAGCTTCCTATGCTCAATATCTCCATATTGGACAAACCGCGCATATACGATTTAATGGCAAAGTATTTGATGCAAAAATTTTACAACGGGCTTTTATTGTCGATCCATTAACCCAAACACAAACGGTTCGATTTGAGATCGCAAAAGAGATATCCATCGCTCCAGGGATCCGTGCAAATGCACAAATAGCAGTTCCTATGAACCTCTATAAGATATCTAAAACATCGGTCATTACATATCAAAACAAACCGATTGTATTTATCAAACATGCGCAAAATTATACGATACAAGAGGTAGACATATTAGGGGAAGATGGCACCTATTATTACAGTAACACAGCACTTGATTTGCACACCCCTATTGCAACCACTTCTGTAGCCATTCTCAAAAATCTTATAGGCAACACAGATGAATAATATCATTAAATTTGCCCTCTCTCAAAGGCTTTTTTTATCGTTGCTTGCACTGGTGATTCTCGGTTTTGGTATTAAAGCATACAAAGAACTGCCTATTGATGCGTTTCCTGATATTTCACCTACACAAGTGAAGATTATCCTTAAATCAAGCGGTATGACACCTGCAGAAGTTGAATCATTGATTACGATTCCCATAGAAAGTAAAATGGTAGGTATCCCTCATCAAACGATCATGCGATCGGTTTCTAAATATGGGTTAGCAGATATTACGATTGATTTTGAAGACGGCACAGATATTTATTGGGCGCGCCAACAAGTCAATGAAAGACTTTCTGATATTAAATCGGACCTTCCTACGACCATTGAAGGTGGATTGGCACCTATTTCTACCCCCTTAAGTGATATTTTGATGTTTACAATTGAGTCTGATACGCTGAGTCTGAGTGAAAAAAGAAGTTTATTGGATTGGATTATTGCTCCTAAAATTAGGTCAATTAGTGGCGTTGCTGAGGTGAATGCCTTAGGGGGGAATGTAAAAACATATGAAGTCATTCCCGATCTTGAAAAAATGCGTACACTAGGCGTTACGCTCCAGAGACTTTTTGATGTATTGCAAAACAATAACCAAAATGATGGTGCGGGGAGTGTCACTTCTGGTGTAGAAAGTATTTTGGTTCGAAGTGTGGGAAGGCTCAATACGATTGACGAAATTCAAAACCTTCCAATCGCATCAATCAATGGTAAGATCATTACAGTTTCTCAAATTTCTCAAGTGCAAATAGGACATCTTAACCGTGCAGGCTTTGTAACCAACAGTGGACAAGGGGAAGCAGTTGAAGGACTCGTGCTTGGACTAAAGGGGGCAAACACCGCTAGTGTACTTGAAAAAGTAAAAGCCCAATTGCACGAAATAGAAACCATATTACCCAAAGATACAAAAGTATCTATCTTCTATGACCGATCAAACCTTGTCAATCTTGCAACGCATACTGTAAAAAAAGCATTATTTGAAGCCGTTGTATTAATTATTATTATTCTTCTTGTGATGCTTGGAAATGTTGCCTCAGCCATCAGTGTCGCATTGATACTTCCATTTGCACTCATGATGAGTTTTATTGCTATGGGGTATTTCGGCTTAACCGCAAATTTAATGAGTCTTGGAGGATTAGCTATCGCTATAGGTATTCTAGTTGATTCAGCGGTCGTGATGGTTGAGCATATCACCGCAGAACTTGGAAATATCAAACATCGCACACAAAACAAAGTGACGATTATCTACCATGCAGCAATTGAGATGGCACCATCTATTATCACAGGGGTGCTCATCATTATTATTGTATTTATGCCATTGTTAAGCTTAGAAGGGCTGGAGGGAAAACTTTTCAAGCCTGTTGCGTTAAGTATTATTTTTGCATTATTTAGTTCGCTCATACTTGCATTGACACTGATCCCTGTGTTAAGTTCATTTATCCTTAAAATTAGACCTGATCACGAATCATTTTTGATTCATTATATGATCCAAAAGTATCGTCCTACTTTACTTTATGCGATTGAAAATTCGCGAAAAGTTTTACTATGGGTTATAACACTTTTTACTTTTTCATTAGTATTGGCAAGTCAAACAGGAAAAACCTTTATGCCTAGCATGGATGAAGGAAGCTTAATTATCGGGGTAGAAATGCTCCCTTCTATCTCTTTGGACGAGAGCAAAGCACTCAATCTGAAAATCCAAAAAAAATTGATAGAACAAGTACCAGAAATTGAAAAAATTATCGCAAGAACAGGAAGTGATGAGCTCGGTCTAGATCCTATGGGGCTCAATGACACCGATACTTTTTTAGTACTAAAACCCAAGGAGACATGGCGGGAACCCGCAAAAGAATATGTCATCGAACAAATCCGTCAAGTTTTAGCATCTTTCCCAGGAATTTCTTATAGCTTCACACAGCCTATTGAGATGCGTGTTTCAGAAATGCTTACGGGGGTAAGAGGTGATCTTGCAATTGATATTTTTGGAAGTGACAATGATCAACTTGAAACGATTGCCCTAAAAGTGAAATCGATACTTGAAAGTATTGATGGAAGTAGTGATGTGTATAAAAAAGCCAATGAAGGGGTAGAATATTTTTCCCTTTCCTTTGACAAAAAAATGATGGGGTTTTATAATATCACTCAAGCAGAAATCAACCGTTTTCTCAAAGTGATGCTTTCAGGAGAATCTGCGGGGATCATCCAAGAACAAATGAGACGAATTCCTCTTATGATCAAAGGGGGAGAAGAGATAAAATATTCACTCGAACGGCTCCACAGACTTTATTACCCACTTCCTGATGGCTCATCTATCCCATTAGACAATTTTATCCATTTTACCCCATCATCGGGACCGGTACAAATAGAACATGAAAATGGGTATAGAAAAACCATCGTACAATCTAATGTACAAGGACGAGACTTAGTAAGTTTTGTGGAAGAAGCAAAAACAAAAATAGAAAATGAAGTCAAATTACCTGCTGGGTACTATCTCAGTTTTGGTGGTGAATTTGAAAACCAACAACGTGCAGCAGAACGTTTAACGATCATTATTCCTATTTCATTATTTATGATTTTTATTTTACTTTTTGTCTCTTTTAACTCCATTTTGCAAGCAACACTTGTACTTGTCAACGTACCACTTGCCTTGATTGGTGGATTTACAGGACTTTACCTTAGTGGAGAGTATCTCTCTGTGCCTGCCTCGGTTGGGTTTATTGCGCTCTTAGGTATTGCGGTACTTAATGGTGTTGTGATGGTCAATTATTTTAATTATTTGATCGCGAATGGATATGATTTGAAGGAAGCGGTGATCGAAGGATCAGTGAAACGTTTAAGACCTGTTTTAATGACAGCAATGATTGCGGCATTTGGACTTTTACCCCTATTATTTGCTTCTGGTCCAGGTTCTGAAATACAACGCCCATTGGCAATAGTAGTGATTAATGGACTTATTAGTTCCACACTTTTAACATTG
>JBEAQM010000079.1:0-4687 GCA_041163845.1 Pseudomonadota bacterium
TTGTAGCGATCACAGGTGCCAGTGGGGTACAATTGGGGAAACAGTTCATCCACTATCTCCCTTCTGATATCGATGTCCATGTCGTAGTCTCTGATCATGCCATCACCGTAGATAGTTTTGAAAACAAACAAGTCACCCTTTACAATAGTGACCAGATCGAAGCTTCGATCTCCTCAGGCTCTTTTCAGGTCGATGCAACCGCTATTATCCCTTGTAGCATGAACACATTGGCGAAAATCGCATGTGGAATCAATGACAATCTCCCCACCCGTGTCGCCGCAGTAGCACTCAAAGAACAAAAGAAACTTCTTCTGGCTCCTAGAGAACTCCCTTTTTCTGCTATTGCGCTAGAGAATATGCAAAAACTAGCTTCGTTGGGTGTCATTATAGCGCCTCCTGTGATGGGGTATTACTCAGACGCTTCATCATTAGAAGAGATGGAGAGATTTATCATCGGGAAGTGGTACGATGCTTTAGGGATCGAAAACACACTCTACAAACGATGGAGCCAGGGATGAAAAAAGCGATCTATCCAGGGACTTTCGACCCTATTACCAATGGACATTTAGACATTATCCAACGTGCATGTAACATCTTCGATGAGATCATCGTAGCCGTCGCTGAGAGTGAAGCTAAAAAACCGATGTTTAGCCTCCAAAAGCGTATCGCTATGATTAAAGCAGCGACCAAAGATTTCCCAAAGATCAAAGTGATAGGCTTCGAGACACTTTTGGTAAACCTTTCTGATGAACTCGATGCGAATATCATCATCAGAGGATTACGTGCAGTAAGCGATTTCGAGTATGAACTCCAAATGGGATACGCCAATGCTTCTTTAAAGAAAAACCTCGAAACTGTCTATCTAATGCCAAGTTTACAACACGCATTTGTTAGCTCTTCTGTCGTTCGCTCTATCTTACAGTTTCACGGTGCTGTAGAACATCTTGTCCCCCAAGAAGCACTCGATTTTATCCAAGGAACCAAATAATGTATGTTCTTTTTGAAGGGATCGATACATGTGGCAAAAGTACCCAAATAGCCCGCATCAAAGAAAAACATCCAGAAGTCATCGTGACCCATGAGCCAGGCGGAACACCTTTTGGGAAAAAAGCCAGAGAGATACTGCTAAGTGATACACTTGCATCCAAAAGAGCTGAACTGCTTTTATTTCTCGCCGACAGGGCTGAACATTACCAAGAAGTGATCGCGCCGCATAAAGACAAATTGATCCTTTCAGATCGTGGATTCATCTCAGGGATTGGATATGCTTTAGCCAATGGTGATTTTGATTTTGATGAATTGGTAGCTCTCAATCGGTTTGCGCTTGAAGGGCATTTTCCAGACAAAGTGATCCTCTTTCTAACCAATATGGAAACACTCAAAGCACGTACAGCTGCCAAAACACTCGATGGGATAGAACTGAGAGGATTAGAGTATCTTTTGAGTGTACAAGCACACATGAAAGAGACGATTCTTAAACTTGATATACCCCATCTTTTTATCGATGCAACAGATGATATAGAGACGATACATACACACATTACAGATTATTTAAGGAATACATTATGATCAACCCATTACGAGGAATGAAAGATCTCACTTTTGAAGAGAGCCAACGTTTTGAACATATCGTGCAAACCGCTTCTCAAATAGCAAAACGGTATGGCTATAGCTACATCGAGACACCTATCCTTGAAGAGACTGTATTGTTTAAACGCTCTGTAGGTGAGAGTTCTGATATCGTCGGTAAAGAGATGTATCAATTTATCGATAAAGGTGAAAATGATGTCTGTATGCGTCCAGAGGGGACCGCTGGAGTCGTCCGTGCTTTCATCTCTGCCAAACTCGATCGTCAACCTATCAAACAAAAATTTTTTTACTATGGTCCCATGTTCCGTTATGAAAAACCACAAAAAGGAAGGCTCAGAGAGTTTCACCAATTTGGATGTGAAAGTTTCGGTGAAGCCTCTGTCTATGAAGATTTTACGATTATCACTATGATCGCACAAATCTTTGATGCATTAGGCATAGGGTATGAGCTCAAAATCAATTCTTTAGGGTGCCCCACTTGTATGCCACCGTATAGAACCAATCTTATAAATTTTTTGACTGATATCGATGACAAGCTCTGTGAAGACTGCAACAGAAGAAAAGAGACCAACCCTATTCGTGTCCTAGACTGCAAAAACACCACCTGTCAATCTCATCTTGTCAACTCACCAAAGCTTATCAATAATCTATGTGAGGATTGTGACAATGACTTCAAACAACTGACAAAACTTCTTGACAATGCAAAGATAAAATACACTATCGACACTAATTTGGTAAGAGGTCTAGACTATTACAATAAAACGGCCTTTGAATTTGTCAGCAATGAGATCGGTGCCCAGTCAGCCATCGCTGGTGGAGGACGGTACGATAAACTCGTAGAATTTCTGGATGGGAAACCAACAGCTGCTGTCGGATTTGCACTAGGGATAGAGCGGATTATGGAGCTAGTCAAAATGCCAGAAGAAATACGAGAGGGATACTACATGGGAGCAATGACTGAAGAGGCACTCCCTGCACTTCTTACACTTGCAACCCAAAAACGACTTACAGATAAAGTAACAATCGAATATAGTTCAAAAGGGTTCAAAAGTCATATGAAAGGGGTCGATAAAGCCAATCCAAAATATGCTGTTCTTCTAGGCGAAGATGAATTGAAAAATGGAACTGTATGGGTGAAAAACCTTGAGACACAAGAAGAGAAAAATGTGGCAATGGAAGCATTATGATGCTTCCATTAGATCACACTAGAAGTTAAACATAACTCCAGCAAATACAGAATCACCATGTGGTCCTTTGACTGTCGAGTGTTCATACTCTGTCACAAACTTGGTTTTTTCTGTCATGGCTACTTCGATACCTGCACCATAAACAAATCCACTATCTCTAGAATCTATATCATGTGCAGAAATCTTTTCCCACTCATACTCATATCCTACTTTTCCGAAAATCCCTAACGCTTCTGTCGCTTCGTATGTGTACACTACATCGAGTGCTGAAGTAGTATAAGTCGCTTTTGCATCTTCTTCACCTTGAGAAGAAACTGTATTGCTCGCATAAGAGTAGTCATACTCTAAAGCAAATCCGTTACCGAGTCTATACCCAAGATCGATACCGTATCCATAATCTCTATCACCATCTAATAACGCATTTCCATGCATTACACTATCTCCAGAGATCATCAATCCTTTGACAATCACATAATACTGCAATTCAGACACCTCATCCACTATTTTTACTGGTGCTGGTGCGATGTTACCACCCGCAAAAAGTTGTGTAGCCAATTGTGCCGAAAAAAGTGCGGCTGTTACTATTTTTTTCATTTTCTTCCTTTTGTAATCATTATCATAAATATAAGCGATTATTTTAATACTGAAGTACTTAAAGAGCATCTAAAAAAGGGGTAAACCTCTTTGATTTTATATCAATCTATGATAAAAAAAGGATTTTGTTAAAAATTAACCAATAAAATCGATCATAAAAATCAATTTTATTGAAGCCAAGTGAGTAAATCTTGTGTAAGTTGAGCGATCATTTTTTCGGTCGCTATCGCATACCCTTTGGCATTGACCCAAGGGGTAGATTCTTGGTAATCAAAACGTTTTGTTTTGACCAATTTTCCAGTCCCTGCATCGATCAATGTAAATTGTATAGAGAGGATTGCTAAAGAGCTTTTATCCCGTATTTGATGCTCAAAATCAAAGACATTGCTCTCTAGCTTGTACTCCTCTCTAAGTGCAGAGGTATCTGAGAGTGCTACTTTGAAAATCTGACTCTTATTGAGCGCTTCAATCAGTGTACCTTGAAGGATTCTTCCCATGTGGTTTGACCACTGAGAATTTTGATATACCCCTCGATCTTGTGGTGAATACGAAAAAGCCATTTTTTCAGAGAGTGGTTCTTTGATACTTTGTGGATAGGCTACTTTGATCGTTTTGTGTTTATACTTACTTTCTTGATGCACATCTACTTTTGGAAGTGCTATGCTATATGATTGGATAGCAGGTGTTTTAGTGCCACATCCCACTATCCCAAATACAACAATCGCAAAAAAAACAATGATCTTCTTCATTCCCCTGGTCCTTTACGTGATGTTCTTGATTCGAACAAGAGTTTGCTTGGATCTTGCTCTAGCTCTCTAGACATTGAAGTGAGTTGATTGGTAAGGATCTGCACCTCTGTGAGCATCGGCTCAAGGATCTTATCAAGATTATAGTCACCTCTATCCAAACTCTGCTCTACTTTGAGTGTCACTCGCTTAAAATCTTGGCTCGTTTCCATCAATCCATTGAGTGCTGGTACCATGACTGTTTTGATTTCATGAAAATCTTCGATCAATTGTGTGCTCTTTGCGGTAGCGATTTGTGTATTTTCAAGAATTTTTTGTATCAGAGCAATATTTTCATTAGAGAGAAGTTTACGACTTTGTATCAAAAGCGCTGCAAGGTTACCACTCACCCCACCGATATCGCTACTTAATTGCGATAAAAAAGAGCTTGTTGTTTGGATAGTGGGGATATATGTTTGGGTAGGGACCAATGTTTTTGCCTGATTGGTACCTCCATCTATCTCGATAGAAAGCAGACCCGTCACCCCAAACATCTGCGTATGAGCTACCATATCTTCTTTGATAGGAACC
>JBEAQM010000080.1:0-4230 GCA_041163845.1 Pseudomonadota bacterium
AGAAAATTGTTCAATGTGAAAGATTTGTTTGGTAGGAGGGGTCGTATAGATGTGTTGTGGGGTATAGGAGATACCTGTAAACAAATCGTTGCTCTGTTGAGCACTATAGCCTAATAGAGTAGCAATGTGTGTCATTTGGCGTTGTTTGGTATTCCCTGTCCCAAAATAAACCCCTCCATCCATAAAGGTAGCTACTACTACAGAAAGTTCACGATTGGAGTGTAGTACTTTCACATAGGGTTTGCCTAGTTTAGCCGAAATTGTCCAGTTGATTTTGCGTATATCATCTCCCATTTGATACTCTCTGAGTTCTGCAAAATCGTAACCTTCCCCATACAATTTGGAGAGATTATGACCACTAAGGAGTGTATAAACTTGATGTCTGGCTTTCAGTTGGATCGTTTTGAGTGTGTCCATTAGGGGATCGGTAATGTTTCGATAATGGTAGAAATGATAGTATCGGTTTGTATCCCTTTGGCTCTGGCTTCATAGGAAAGAACGATCCTGTGGCGTAGTACATTATGGGCTACAGCTCCTATATCAGAAGGAGAAACAAAATCCTTGCCTTGCAAGAAGGCTTTGGCTTTTGCGACTTTATACAGATCGATAGAAGCCCTCGGGCTTGCCCCAAACATAATGTCTTGAGCGATCATGTCTAGACCAAATTTTTCTGGATCTCTTGTCGCTGCAATGAGTTGTACCATATACCGCTCTAGCTCTTCATCGATATGAATTTGAGATAAAGATGCTTGGAGTGTTTGGAGTGTCTCCAGCGTCAAAACCGGCTCAACTTCTTGAAAGGTATGGCTGGCGCCTCTTCGCATAATCTCTAGCTCCTCTTCTTGTGTGTTATGTTTGACGATAATCTTCATCATAAATCGATCCAATTGTGCTTCTGGGAGTGCATATACCCCTTCTTGTTCGATAGGATTTTGTGTAGCCATCACAAGGAATGGACGATCAAGTTTGAAACTTTCATTAGCGATAGTCACTTGTCTCTCTTGCATCACTTCTAGTAATGCAGATTGGACTTTTGCCGGTGCACGGTTGATCTCATCGGCGAGAAGAAGGTGGGTAAAAAGAGGACCTTTTTTGATATAAAATGTATGATCTTGAGGGTTATATATCTGTGCACCGATGATATCTGAAGGGAGAAGGTCAGGGGTAAATTGGATACGTTTGGAGTCTAATCCTATCGCTTTTGAAAGGGCATTAATGGTAGTGGTTTTTGCTAATCCAGGGACACCTTCTACGAGGATATGTCCATCACAAAGCAACCCTATGATCAAGCCTTCTACCATCGCTTCTTGCCCGATGACAGCTTTGTTTAATTCTTGTTTGAGTTTTTTTATAGGTGTGTTCATTGGTTTCTCTTTATGTTAAATTTGTACGTATGTGGGTTAGAATGGTTTTCTTGATTGTACCAAAATTGATCAGCTTATCACCATAAACACTCTCTTCAAGTGCTTGGATAAACGGGGTCAGCTCATCCCTATTTGACGCAAGAAGTACCTGCAATAATGATTTGGGAGTCTGAGACGCTTTGATCTTCTCTTCTAATGCCGTAGTGCGAATCGATTTCTTTTTTTTCCCCCATTTCCAAAGTAATGCGCTGACAAATCCTGAGAAAAAAACGACACCATATCCAAGAAGGTTCTGCAGCCAAGACCAATCTTCTGTGGCTTCCTTTGGATAGTCGATGGTGTCCAAAAGTTCTTGAGTGGGTACCGATGTGATTTTAAACTTTTGGGGTGGAATTTGTAGTGTATATGCCTTTTCTGTTTTGGGATTAAAAGCATGAAGTATGATTGGAGGCAATGAGAAATCTTTATCATGAGAGAGTGCCATAGGGTAGATGACTTCACTGACTGTATCATTTTGTGTGATAGTGCTTTTTTGGATCGGCTTTTGGCTAAAGCGGTTATACTCCCCCTCTAAAGGCAGTAGGGTTTTTAAAACAGGAGGATACCCCTTTCCTTTGATGTGTACCTGAAAAGGGATCGGTTCAAAAGCCTTGGCTTGATCTTTTTTTGTCTTATATTCAAGCGTAAAATCCCCTACAAGATCGGTATTGGAAGGAAGAGGCTTTACTTTAAGGTGTAAAGGGGGGATAGTGATTGGGATATCCGTGGTCACAAGTTTATTAATATTGTCTCTATCCCCAGAAAGTCTAAAAGCCACACCAGCATCGGTGGTCACTTTTTTTACGAGTGTGAAAGTGATAGTAAGATCACCGCTTTTGAGAGGGTAGATGAGATACGTGTATTTGATCTTTACATCATGATATTGGCTCTCTTTTTCTTTCATCGAAATGCGGTGAAATGTATATGCTTTATTTTTTTCAAGATCAAAGTTAAAAAGCAAAACAACATCATGATTGGTTTGGTTCAGGTCAACGGTAAGTAACAGAGGCTCTTTCACGTAAGGGGTGTGGGTATTGACATGCATATCATACCTAAAATCTTCGGCAGCAAGTACGAGTGTAGTGATCGAAATCAAGATAAGTGTAAAAACATGTTTACCAAGGTTGTTTTTCACGGATATACCCTTCATTGATAAGTTCATATACTTTAGAGCCTAGTGGTAATTTTTCTTGTTTCCCATTGTCTAAAAGTTTATGTTGTTGTTGTGTTTGTTGTGTTTGTGATTCCCCGCCACCACCACTACCAGAGCTTGGCTCATCTTCGCTTTTTTTCTCTTTGGTGTCATCGGTCGATTCGCTTTTGCTTGATGCGCTATCTTGCGATTTGGGATGAGCCATCCCAAGGTCACTTTGTTGCTTAGAGGTCAAAAACAGAATCAAATGTAAATTCTCTTCGGCTTCTATGTCTTTGCCCAATTGTAAAGCTTTAGTATAATAGATTTTGGCTTTATCGTAAGATGCGAGCATCGCATAAGTGTTAGCGATATTATAATAAAGGTGTTGTTTGACTGCTGGGGAAGTAGAGCGGATACTTTTATACGTGGCAATGGCTTGATGAAATAGCCCTTGTTTATAATAGGTGTTTGCTAACAACATTTGACTTTGAAGGGATGGGGTCTTTATTTGTTTGATCTCTTCTTGGGTTGCATGAAAATCGGTTCGTTTATAACTTTTATATGCACAACTCAAATGGTAATCGTCTACCATAGAGGCTTGTGCATCGATACCCAATAAGCTAAACAGTATTATGATGTAGCGTATACCACTGGTATGGACAAGAAAAAATAACAAAAGTGCTACCCCCAAAACAAAGGGGTAAAGCTCCAAATAATGGTGTTGTAACTTGTGTGCATTTATTGACGTTTGTGTTTTTTGTTTGAGCGTATCATTTATCTTTCGTGCGGTCTCATCTGGATCGAATGATGGGGTAAAGTAGTCTCCCGAAACACTATCGGCAAGTGAATGTAAAAGGGGATTGAGGCGAGAGATAACTAAATTGTTCTCTTCGTCTCTTAGGAGCGTCCCTTCTTTGTTTTTGATCGTGGTTCCTTTTTGTGTACCTAGTCCCAAAATAGTAAGTTTTATCTGTGATTTTTGAGCAAGCTGGGTGAGTCCTGCAAGATCAGATTCTTCTCCTCCATCTGTGATTAAAAGAAGGTTTTTATCCCCCTTTGAGATCAAAGAGAGTTTTTGAAAAAGATGTTGAAGTGAAGTTCCTTTTGTGAGGATATAGTTTGGATTAAGGCTCTCTAGGGCTATTTTGATCAGTGCATGGTCGGTCGTAGGAGGGGAGAGAAGCAATGGATTGGTAGTAAATGCGACTAGCATAATGTTGTCACCAGGATTTTCGTTGAGAAGCGTGGTGATAGTTTGTTTGGCAAAATCATACCGGGTCGGAGCAATATCAGTCGCTTGCATCGAGTAAGATACATCCAATGCAATAATCAACTCTTTCCCCTCAATATCGGTTTTCTCTAAAGCTTCTTCGATCACGGGTCTTGCCAAAGAGAGCAGTAGCAGCAGCAAGATCCATAGATGTACTATGGTGACAATCTTTTTTGGGCGTTGCCACCATAGCAACCCCAACGGAATAATGAGCCAAAAAAACAGAGGGTAAAGGAACGTCATGATTTTCCCCTATACCCTAAAAGTACCCAAAGGAGCAACAACCCAAATGCGAACACCAATGGATAAAGCACTAGGAGTTGTTGTTGGAGATAGTTTTCACTTCGAATAGCGCTAGGTTCTAGCGCATTGATCTGTTTGTAAATATCTGAAAGTTCTTTTGCGCAAGATGCAGCATAGTT
>JBEAQM010000081.1:0-5181 GCA_041163845.1 Pseudomonadota bacterium
GAAAACGTACCATCAAAGATGTCGCTGGGTATAACATCGCCGGTATTCTGATCGCGAGTGAGGGGACACTTGCCGTCATTACAGAAATCACTGTTAAACTTATTCCTAAACCACGATTTACCAAAGCCTATATGGGGGTCTTTCCTTCTGTCACAGACGCGATGAATGCTGTGTTTAAATCCCTTGCAGCAGGGGCAAATCCTGTGGCGATGGAGTTTATGGATGATCTTGTCGTCCAAGCACTGAAGGAAAAACTCAATGTTGATCTACCTGAAGGTGCCGGAGCCCTTCTTATTGGTGATGTGGATGGGAACGTCGAAGAAGAGGTCGCTTTTCAGCTTGATACACTGGAAAAATCTTTCAAAGAAAATGGTGCTCAAACATTTACTGTAGCACACAATAGCGAAGAACGTAAAAAACTCTGGTATGCCAGACGAAATGCCTCCCCTTCTATCACCATTTTTGGAAGCAAAAAACTCAATGAAGATATCTCTGTACCAAGAAGCATGCTCCCAGAAGCGTTGCAACGCATCTATGCCATCGGAGACAAATATGGGTTTAAGGTCCCATGTTTTGGACATGCAGGAGATGGAAACATCCACGTCAATGTAATGGTCGATGGCTCAGATGAGAAACAACTGCACGACGGACACCAAGCGATCGAAGAGATTTTTGAGCTGGTAGTAGAAATGGGTGGTACCTTAAGTGGTGAACATGGCATAGGTACCAGTAAAGCCCCTTTTATGCACATCGCATTTAATGAAGTCGAACTCGATCTGTTTAAAAGTATTAAACATGCATTTGATCCTAACAATATCCTCAATCCAGGAAAAATGGGATTGCCACACTAAAAAATGTAACCATGCCTAAAAATAATCATCTCAAGGTCATACTGAAGAATTATTATATCTTCCTCAGAGATTTTATCAAAGACCTTTTTGATGATCGTTTGGGTTACTACGCGTCTAGTTTAAGCTGGAGTACCCTTTTTACTATTATCCCTTTTCTTGTGATTGTGATCTCTATCATTACCACGCTGCCTATCTTTGAAACGATCTATACGAAAGTAGAAGCCCTTATTTTTTCCAATCTTTTGCCTACCGATTCAAGGCTCATTATGGAACACATTAATACCTTTATCCAAAATGCAGATAAACTGGGATATCTAGGTATTCTCTATGTGAGTTTTGCCATTTTTATGTTTTTTAAAGATTACGATCATATCGTCAATGATATTTTTGATACCCCTAAGCGGACATTTTCGCAAGCAATGAAAACCTATCTTCTTTTATTGATAGTGTTACCTACGATGATGGCATCTTCGTTTTATTTTTCCTCATTTATGCAGGGGTATTTAGATCAGATTGAGATCACAAGCACCATTCATCTTTATACTTTTTTGCCCTATTTTATCTCATGGATGATGTTTTACATCGCCTATCAACTCTCTGCCAATACCCATGTGGAACTCTCCGCTGCACTTATAAGCTCATTCATCGCCTCTTTCATTTGGCACCTTTGTAAAAGTGCTTTTGTATACTATGTGCTTTATAACAAAACCTATACGAGTATCTATGGGAGTATTAGCACCTTACTCTTTTTCTTTTTGTGGATCTATATCTCTTGGGCGATTTTTATCCATGGACTCAAGTTTTGCGATTTACTCAATAAAAACGAAGAGATAGAACATATTTAACCACGCGACGCTTACGAGCACCCAAAAAAGTTTTCTTACCCATATCGCCCCTAATGAAAGTCCGCTATAAACGAGTGTAAACCACAAAGGCAATAAAACCTCTTTACCTCCTTGGGGTAAAGAGAAAAGTGCCTCCAATACCCCATCCAACAAACCTCCAAATCCAAACAAATGCAACACTATCACCAAAGGATAAAAAGGGATAAACACCAAAGAAAGCAAAGGAGACAAAAGTTGATACCCACTGATTTGAGCAAAAAAAGTATGGACGATAGGGAGCATTAAGATAAATATACCAAAAGGGATCACAACCAAACTCACCACTTTGACATTGAGTGTTTTTGTATATTGCAACAGTAAAAAGATATAAAAGACCCCGGCAACAGAAAGGATAAACCCAAGTGATAAAATCAAGGAAGGGAAAAGTACCATCAAGGCCATCACTATGGTTGTCAAAAAAGTAAAACTCAAAAGCTCGATCCCCAACAACAGCACAAACCACCCTACCAATACCATCGCATAAGAACGCAAAAGTGAATCAGGAACTCCCACAAACCATACATAGTAGCCCAAGGAAACTATCGTGACTATCCCCACATCGATCAAGGCATAGCGGTAAGGGAAAAAGCGTTGCTGTAAGGGCTTATACAATACCAACAAAACACTATAAACCAATCCCCACAAAATCCCCAAATGAAACCCGCTCAATGCCACAAGATGGCTGATCCCAAGTAAAGAGACTTTCTCTCTTAAACGCTCTTGTAAAGGGGTAGCAAAAAAGATGGCATTATAAAAAGAGGCTATGGCACTATTGTCATGTTGGGCTTGTACCTTTTTTACCAACGTATCTTTGGCTGTATCAGCGAGCAACTCTCTATCACGAATGCGACTTTTGACATAAAATGTCCCTAAATAATCGATAAATCGGATCTGTGTATCAGGAAATATTTGTAACCGAAGGCGTCTATGCTCTAGCTTTTGGTCTTCATAAAGTGTAGTATAAAAATGCAACCCTTCATCGCTTGTGACTTTTAAGACTTGATACGTTTGGGCATTTTTCACTTTTTGATCACTTTTAACCACAGTTACAGAGGTAAAATAAAAAGGTTTTATAATGAATTTTTGATACGCTTGATACTCAATAAAAAGTCGAAAAATAAGGATGAAAGCTAACGCCGATAACGTTATAATAAAAGTGCGAGAGTCAAGAAAAAGTTTGGGTTTTTCAAGCTGCATCTTGATCCCCCCTCTTTTTTCTACCTACTAAATGGCAGGTAACTCTATATTGCCTGTATTTTGCGGTATATCTGCATCTTCATATTCTATCTCAAATGCAGGACCTTTGTGGGCATCGACAAAACGTGTAAAGTTCTTTTGAAATACCAAATCGACTGTACCGGTAGGACCGTTTCTTTGCTTCCCGATGATCACCTCTGCGGCTTCTTCTGGCTTTCTTCGGAACTCAGAGGTATACTCTTTCCCTTCTGCTTTGGCTTTCATCTCTTTCTCTTTTTCTAATGCTTCACGGTAAACATCATCACGATACACAAAAAGAATGATATCGGCATCTTGTTCGATAGCCCCAGATTCACGAAGATCAGAAAGCATTGGACGTTTGTTTTCACGGCTCTCTACACCACGGTTAAGCTGAGAGAGTGCGATGATAGGTATCTGCAACTCTCTGGCAAGTTGCTTGAGCCCTCTTGAAATTTCAGACACCTCTTGTTGTCTCCCCTCTTTACCTTCACCACTCATCAACTGAAGGTAATCGATAATCGCCACTGAAATTTCTGGATGCTGGGCTTTTAGTTTACGTAATTTACTACGAACATGATGGATCGTAGCATACCCACCATCATCCACAAAAAGCTTTTTGGTAGCAATATCTTGCGTCGCTGCACCCAGGTCACTCCACTGTTCATCTTTGAGGTCCCCTACCCTTAAGGCTTGAAGAGGGATAGAGGTTTTGATCGAAAGAAGCCTCAACATCAACTGCTCTGCTGGCATCTCGAGTGAAAAGAAAGCAACCCCTTCATTGCGCTCGATCGCTTTAAGTGCCATATTGAGCACCAATGCGGTTTTCCCCATCGCAGGACGCGCTGCTATGATGACCAAATCCCCTTTTCCAAAACCAGACGTTTTATCATTGAGGTTTTTAAATCCGGTGTCCGTTCCAATCAATTTAGAATTACCCAGGCTTTTAAGTCGCTCGATTTCACTCATCATCGCCAAGGTAATCTCTTTGGCTTCTCTAAAGTCATCGGAGGTAGAATTTTGGGTGATTTCGTAGAGTTTTTTCTCCACCAAGTTCATCACCTCTTCAGCAGGAAGGTCATCTTCTATCGTCACTTTTTTGATCTCTGTGGCAAGTGTCGCCAGTGCCCTTTTAGAAGATTTGGCTTTAATCTCTTGGAGGTAAGCAGCCGTATTGGTAATAGGATTTGCCGAAAGAAGGTCAAGCATCGCCACTTCATCGAATTTGCCCATGCTCGTTAGCTTGACACGCAAAAACTCATCATCTAGAGGCTTCTCTTCTTGATTAAGTTCTTCCATCGCACTAAAACATGTTGGTGGAAGGGGAGATAAAAATCGTGTGGTTTGAGCTTCGCTGCGATCTCTTCATAAATTTCCGGATCAAATATGATCGCCGAAAGAACTGCCCTTTCGATATTAATGTTATACATGTTTTCCATCACTGCTCTCCGCTACAAAATTCTCTACCTCTTCGACAAATCGCTCTACCAAATCTTTTTCAGGAAGTTTAGCGACCACTTCTCCCCTTCGCATAATGAGCCCGACACCCTTCCCATAAGCAATCGCCACATCAGCATGCTTGGCTTCTCCTATCGCATTCACCACACATCCCATCACAGAGACATCCATCGGTGTTTTGATATGGGCAGTACGTCTTTCGACCTCCGCCACTGCACTGACTAAATCAGCCTCTATCCGCCCACAAGTAGGACAAGAGATGATGTTAAGTCCCTCTTTGATACGACCACTGTCTTTGAGGATCGCTTTGCCTACCTTGATCTCTTCTTCAAGCTCACCCGTAATCGACACACGTATCGTATCTCCAATCCCATCAAGCAACAATGCTCCCAAACCAATCGCCGATTTAATCGTGGCATGAAAAACCGTCCCCGCCTCGGTGACCCCCAAATGAAAAGGGTATTCATTGCGCGGGCGCAACATACGATAGGCTTCGACTGTGCGATCGACATCGGAAGCTTTGAGAGAGACTTTGATATCTGTAAATCCCAAATCTTCCAAGAATTTGATGTTATACTCCGCAGAAGCGACCATCCCTTGTGCAGTGGCACCATACTTGTTCTCAAACTCTTTTTCTAAAGAACCTGCATTAACCCCTATACGTATAGGGAGTTTTCTCTCTTGGCATGCTTTAACGATCTCTTTGATGCGTGATTTTTCACCAATATTTCCAGGATTAAACCGGATACAGTCTACCCATTTGGCTGCTTCAA
>JBEAQM010000082.1:0-4969 GCA_041163845.1 Pseudomonadota bacterium
AGTAGGTATGAAGATGTTTTCGGAAGATCACTGCCCCATACTCACCATAATGCAACAACATCTGTGCATAATGCTCCATAACTACCTTTAAAATCAAAGAAGAAGAGACCTCTTCTATCCCCTCTTTCATTTGATGAAAAATCCACGGTTTACCCACAGCTGCACGCCCTATCATCACCCCATCTGCACCAGTATGCTCAAGTACCCATTTTGCTTTTTTGGGTGAATCTATATCGCCATTGGCGATCACAGGGATAGAGACAGCTCTCTTAATCTCACGTATCGCATCATAATCTACCGCTGCCTTGTATCGTCCTGCTCTAGTGCGTCCATGCACAGCGATATAATCAGCGCCATTGTCTTCACAAAGTTTGGCTATCTCGACATGGTTCTTCTCATCAAACCCCAAACGCATCTTCACTGAGGTATATTCTTTGTTAGAGTATTTTTTAATCGTTCGGATGGTTTCAGCCATTTTAGGAAGGTCTGTAAGCAAAGAGGAGCCTTGAAGGTTGTTGACTATTTTTGGTGCAGGACAGCCGCAATTAAGATCAATCCCCGCCACCCCTTCTAGTGTATTTACATACTCTACTGCTCTTTGGATGATCGCTTGGTCTGAACCTGCCAGCTGAATACTGTAGGGGTCTTCAAGAGGACTTTTTTCGACCATTTTAAGGGTTTTTTTACTCCCATACGCCAGAGCATTGGAGCTGATCATCTCTGAAACGGTAAGATCGGCTCCAAATTGTTTGACCACAGAACGAAAAGGGAGGTCCGTAAAGCCCGCAAGAGGGGCTAACGCGTAGAGGGTACGACTAAAGTCTAACTTCATTACAAAGTGTATCGATATCCATTAGATCTTCTAATTTGAATTGTGAATGCTCTTTTTTGAGGGTATAAAGGGCTCTAAACTTCACAAAATCGCTCTCATCTTGTTCACTCAAATAGATATCCACTTGCTCCATCAATTCATACTCAAAAAGAAGGTAAAGATAGGCTTGTTGCGCATTGGCATCTGCCGTTTGGAAGCTTCTAAAGAGTGTCAAATTTTCTTGTGGATTAAAACAGGTTTTGGTCACAAAAGCAATCTTCACAAAATCTTTACACCCTAAAGTCAACGCTTCTACAAAATCAGCAAGAATTTGTGGTGTAAGCCCAAGTTTATTCTCTGCAGTCACTCTTCCAAGCATCCCTAAAAAGTTTTCGACATCAAATCGTTTGGTATATTTATGCGCATGGGCGAAATCTGCTTTACGTGCAAAAATATCTAAGGCTTCCTTACGAACAATCTCTGAAAATTCAGTCGTCGATTTCATCACCTCTTCGATGAATTTATCATCATTCTCTAAACGATTGAGGCGATTTTGGATCAAGATTGGATTCCCCGGCTTAAATAATTTAGACGAGATTCGCTCCTCTTTAAAATCGACATATTCACCACGTTGAATCTTTTGGATCATTGAGACAGTTCGAGCGAGTCTAGGATTCAACCCTTCTACATCATCTAAAACTTGGATCGATGCCTTACCTAAAAGTGATGCGACACTTTCCATAGCATCTATCCCGTAACGTTGCTCTTTAGGCTCATTGAGCAGTGACCAATAGAGTGCATCTTCTAAATTGCTACTGTCTTTGTGCCATTGTTTTAAAGCAAGATAGTTTTTAAATCCATGGAAAAACATATGTAGAAAAGAAAAAATAAAAAGGAGAAACATCGGCATTACGACCCAAATGGCAATCGGAAAAGTGAGACTTAGACCCATCAATTCTATCGTATGTTCAGCCGGACTTATCGTATAAGTAAACGCGACAACAATCCCCATCAGTATCATCGAAATAAACATATACGCAATCAGTCTCATTAAATCTCCTTATTTATGAATCAAATTTATTTGTTCTCTTTTTCATTGATCTCTCGACATGTGATACAAAAACGCGCGAAAGGTTTGACCTCTAAACGTCTTATCCCTATAGCCTCTTCGCACATTTCACAAATACCAAAATTACCTTTTTTTATTTTATCTAAAGCAAATTCAATTTCGTTTAATTCTTTGCGCTGTTGCAATAAAATAGCACTGTCTACTATGGTTTCTGCGGAAGCTGCCGCATAATCTCCCTCATCATTGAGTTCAAGATTTCTCATCCCTTCAAGTTCCAGTGTTGTCCCTCTAAGATTTTTCTCTATCTGAACCCTTCTGTCCAATAATTTATTTTGAAACAGACCTATCTCTTCTTGTGTTAACATCACGGTTATCCTATTTGTGGTATGGATGGTTGGCATTGATCGTTAAACCCCGAAAGATTTGCTCAAGCAAAACCACTTTCACCAATTTATGTGAAAGCGTTATTTTACCAAATGATATCGACGTATTACATTTAGTGATAAAATCGCTCTCAAACCCGTATGCACCGCCAATAAAAAGATTTATCTCTGTGCTATCCTTAAGCAGATCAGCAAATTGATGACTATCTACCTCTTTGGATGCTGGATGCAAAGCAATATTGGTACCATGGCAAAGATACTTTTCTAATGCTTTGGTATACGATTTTTGTGCTGCTTGGGGGGAAGTATCTTGCGCTTTGGCAATCTCTTTGGTAAATACTTCGATCACTTCCACGAGGGCAAAAGGTTTGGCGATCTTTTTGTAGTGCTCTATAAGCGCTGCATAAAGTGGCTCTTTCCCCTTTTTATCAATGATAATGACGTTGATTTTCATTTGATTATTTTCTCATATTCAGGGCAATTTGCGTAGCGAGCTGATGGACAGCCATCGCATAATATCCACTGTGGTTATACCGTGTAATGACAAAAAAGTTTTTCGCTCCATACCAAAGCTCATCATACTTTTCTTTATCCAGCTTAATCAAACGCACTTTATCATTATACCCCCAGGGCTCTCTAGGTTCTATCCCCTTAAGATGCTTACGATAATAAGGGATATCATACCCTGTTTTGTATTGGCGAAATCGTGTCCCTGCATAGCGTACACGTGTTGCGATCGGTTCCCCTTTTCTCCAGCCGTTTTTCTTCAAATAATTCGCCACACTCGCAATCGCATCTTCTGGATGGTGCATCATGATCTGCCCATCACAATTAAAATCGACCCCATACGCTTGACAATTACTCGGCATAAATTGTCCCAATCCTATGGCTCCGGCATAAGAGCCATAGACATCTTTAGGATTGAATTTTTGTAATTTGGAAAGATACAAAAATTCTCTTAACTCTTTTTGAAAAAATTTATTGCGTCTGTTTTTTTCAAACGAAAGCGTGGTAAGGGTATCAAATACTGGGTATTTGCCTACATTTCCGCCATACACAGTCTCTATTCCGATAATCGCAGCGATATACTCTTTGGGGATTCCAAATTGTTTTTCCACTTGTGAAAAAACGTTTTGATATTTATGGATAAATGCAATCCCTTGCTCGATCCTTTGTGGTGTCACTTTATACTTTACATACCTATCCCAAGTACCCTCTTTAGGGTATATAATTGGTGTTGGTTTAACTTTAAGATTGGTACGTCTTTGTTGGCTTGGTGGAAGAAAAGCATTCAGTGCATCATTTTGGACGACAACATCGGAAAAAAGATCTTCAAGCTTTGATCTTTGACAGTCATATCTTTGAACCATATCATCTATAAAGGCAACTGTTTCACTATTTTTTGTATAATTTTTCGCTGTAACAACTATTGTTGTTAAGAAGCATATTAGTAGCATTTTTTTCATGAAATCATCTCTATTATTTGATCTGAAATTGTACACTACAAAACTAAAAGGGAGAGAATGAAACGGATTTTATTTGTCTGCTTGGGAAATATCTGCCGTAGTCCTATCGCACAGGGAGTCGCAGACAATCTTGCCAAAATGCAAACACTTCCTCTTCACATAGATTCGGCAGGGACAAGTCGCTCTCATGAGGGAGAAGCACCTTGCATTAATAGCATTAAAATCGCTTCAAAATACGGTATCGATATCTCACAGCAATATTCACGACCGATCCAAACAGAAGATATTGGATCCTTTGATTATGTGGTAGCGATGGACCGACAAAACAAAAAAGATTTAGAAGCTTTTGGGTTTGAAAATGTCTATCTTTTAGGTGATTTTGGTACATTTGATGGTGCTGATGTTCCTGATCCTTATTATTTTAATGGGCTTGAAGGGTTTGAAAAAGTATTTGATATGATCCATGTTTGTGTAGAAAATTTTTTAACACATGCGATGAGCAAAAACACAAAAAAAGGAGTAGAAAATGGAAAATGATTTTACCAAAGCAATCGATTTTAGACATGCATGCAAACGCTTTGATGAAAGCAAAAAAATTAACGAAGAGGAGATGCGCTTCATCCTAGAAGCAGGTCACAAATCACCCTCTTCTTTCGGGATGGAAGCGTGGAAATTTCTCGTCATCACCAATGAAGCACTCAAAGCAAAACTTCGTCCTTACTGCTGGGATCAAGTGCAAATCACTTCATGTTCGCACCTTGTTTTGATACTCGCAGGGATCGAAGGGGTCAAACTAGAAAGTGGCATTCCTAAACAACGTTTTGCCAGACGGGGATTAGCGCCAGAGCAAATCGATGCCTATCTTGATCTCTATGCCAAACATTTAAGTAAGACACTTAGCAGTGATGAAAATATCTATGCCTGGACCTCCAAACAAACCTATATTGCGATGGGGAATATGATGAGTGCTGCTGCTTTCATAGGGATAGACTCTTGTCCAATAGAAGGGTTTGAGAAAGAAAAGATCGAAGAGATCCTTCAGATCGATACCACACAGTACCAGCTCAGCGTAATCCTCCCTTTTGGATACAGGATCAATCCCCAATCAAAGCAATTGAGAATACCTTTTGAAGAAGCTGTAACATTTATTCATTAATAAGGATGGTAAATATATTTTTACCCTCCGCATAACGGTAAACAAAACCTAATTTCAGCATTTGGGTAATGTTGTAAACGATAT
>JBEAQM010000083.1:0-4665 GCA_041163845.1 Pseudomonadota bacterium
CCCTCTTGTTCTGCTTTTTGCAATGCTTCATCTTTTGAGATGATACCAAGCTGCTCCCCTTCGCTACTCAATACCCTTAACTCATGTGCTCGGATCTCATCATTCATGATGACGCCGTCAGCTTTGTTTTTTCCCCTATTTTTGTCGTTTTGTCTACTCAAATTTTTCCTTCTTGGAGTTGTTGCTTTAATTTTACCATAAATTCGTCTTGCGTAAGATTATATTGTTCCTTCGCTCTTCTATCGCGTATTGCCAATGTTTCATTAGCTACCTCTTCATCTCCAATGATGACCACATAAGGGACTCTTTGCTTTTCAGCATTACGAACACGTTTGTTGAGTGATTCATTTTTATCGTATACATCTGCATCGATGTTGTCAAACAAAAGTGCTCTTTTGAGTTTGTTCGCATACTCCACATGAGACTCAGCTATCGGCACGAAGATCACTTGCACTGGCGCAAGGAAAAAAGGAAACTCTCCTGCATAATGCTCTGTCAATATCGCAATAAACCGCTCAAACGATCCTAATATAGCCCTATGGATCATCACTGGGTTATGACGTTCGTTATCTTCACCCACATACTCTGCATCAAACCGTGAAGGGAGATTGAAGTCTACTTGCACGGTACCACACTGCCATTTACGCCCAAGTGCATCGGTAATTTTGACATCTATCTTAGGACCATAAAATGCACCACCACCTTCATCGATATCGTATGGTAGATTATTTTCAACCAATGCATCTTTGATCCCTTGCGTTGCAAGTTCCCATACCGCATCATCACCAATCGCTTTTTCTGGCTTTGTCGCCACTTCCATGGTATATTCAAATTTAAACAGCTTCATCACAGCATCGATAAACTCAACAACTTCTAAAATGACCGATTTTATCTGTCCTGGCGTACAGAAAATGTGCGCATCATCTTGAGCGAATTCACGTACCCTTAAAAGTCCATGAAGCACCCCTGATTTTTCATGTCTATGTACGGTACCATACTCATAAAAACGCAACGGAAGGTCTCTATAGCTCTTCCCTGAATTTTTAAAGATTTGGATATGCCCAATACAGTTCATTGGCTTGAGTCCATACTCTTGGTCTTCGATTTGGGTAAGGTACATATTTTCACCATAACACGCGAAGTGTCCAGAAGTATGCCACATTTGAGACTTAAGAATTTCAGGACCTCTGACTGGCTCATACCCTCTAATTCTATGTGCTTTATGTAAAATCGCTTCAAGCTTGTTTCTTAACCTTGCCCCTTTTGGAAGCCAAAATGGCAGACCTGCACCTGCCTCTTCGTTGAACATAAAAAGGTCCATTTCGTTTCCAATTTTACGGTGGTCACGTTTTTTAGCTTCTTCTATCATGTTCATGTGGGCATCGAGTGCCTCTTTATCCGCAAATGCGATACCATAAATACGGGTAAGCATCTCTGCTTTTTCATCCCCACCCAGATATGCCCCCGCAACACGGGTCAATTTAAAATGATGCAAGAAACGAAGCGCGGGAACATGTGGTCCACGACAAAGATCTTCAAACTCCCCTTGTTTATAAATCGATACCACCTCATCTTCGATACGAGACATCACTTTTTGTTTTAAGTCATCTGCCGCAAATTTTGTCATGGCATCTGCTTTGCTTAACTCATATTTTTCGATCTTGTATTTTTGTTTGATGAGTTCTTTCATCTTTTTTTCGATCTTTTTAAGGTCTTCTTCGCCGATTTTTTCATCTACCCTAAAGTCATAGTAGAACCCTTCATCGACGACTGGACCTACGAAAAACTGTGAATTAGGATAGAGCTCTGTGATCGCTTGCGCCATCAAGTGTGCCGTCGAGTGACGGACGATCTGTAAGGAAGCATCCGAATTGTCATACTCTATAGGAGTTGCCGTGCAGTTCTCTCCTGCACTCTGCGTATCAATAATATTGCCTTGGTTGTCTATATAACCGATAAGATTTTCACTCAATTATCACCCTTTATAGTTACGCTACCTACACTGCAGCGATCAAAATGGGGGTATTATAACGAAAAGTTCGCTAGAAAGAAATGAAAGATACCACAGGGACCCCCCATTTAGAAAAGATAATTCACAAAAAATCTTGTATTTTGGTATGTTTCATGGTTAATTTTATCTTTTATATCAGAGAAAAAAAGATCAAAGCTCCATCTATCGCTTGCCGCATAACTAACGACATAGTCGAGCTCTTTAGCTGATGTATGGGCTGCGCTATCCATTTTAAAATACCCTCCCAAAAAGGTCAATCCCTCCATACCTACAACCCCTGCATCAAATTCTCCTGAAAGATAAAACGCTGTTGCGTTATCCCCACCCTCTGTCAAAGTCAAATGTTCAGAACTCGTATAAAAAGGTCCGCCTCCAAAACCATTAGAAGCTACCATTCCATCGACTTGATTATAGGCACCTAAAAGTGTCACCCCTATGGGTGCGATGTTGAGTGATCCTGATACACCATAGATCGTACTATCTCCAGCAAACGTTTCTTGTGTCGTATACTGTACTGCAATTTCATAGCTTACATGATTTTCAATATCAGCCGCGTAAACAGCATCGGCATAAGTAAAAATGCTATCTCCGATACTCTCCTTGATATCATATATCCATCCTTGCAGCACCATATTCTCAACCCCTTCATACGAAATACCAGCCATAAGCATCCCTTTATCCATTCCCATATCGGTAAATGTCTCAGGTAGTGCTGCATCTACCCCTGCCATTTTTGTCATGTAGGCAGCTGTCAATAGGAAGTTATCGATATCATGATTCGTTAAGATAGCCCCTTCAAATCGGTTCAAAATCATCCCATTGTCATCGGTATCTGCGTAGGGGGTATCGATCTGCTGACGTCCTACTTTCACTCCTGTTTTACCTTGTATCATCTCAAGATAAACTTCTCCTAACCTACTATACGAATCATTCTGAGAATCAAAAAATACGATCCCAGCCCCCTCATGGGAGCCTATAGCGTTTGTTGTGTAAACGCTCGCTCCAGCGGATATGCCTTGCCACGGATTGGTTTGTAGATGAATTTTCCCTCCAAGTGCAACATCTTCTGTCCCCTCTGCTCCATGTTGATATCCAAAACGAAGGGATCCATCTATTTTATTCAGCCATGTTTGTTCTGTTGCGCTTAAGCATTGAGAAATCATTAAAAATAGTGTTAGAATGATTTTATACTTCACCTAAAATCCTTTAAAAAATAGAGTATCGCATGATAGTCGGTTAAGCTTAAAATAACTTTATATTGAAAATCATTATCATTAAAAAATAGTAGGAAAATGCGTCAAAAAATAAGCTATAATTCGCTTTTAAACTATGACAAAACAAGAGAATGATAATGAAAAAAATGTTACTTTGTACCCTCACAGTATCCTCTTTAATATTTATACTCACTGGTTGTGGCGATGACCCCAAACCAAAAAAGAAAAAGCCTCAAGGGTTTCATACTGATAGGGCACTTTTTTTTAATGTCCCAGACAAAAATGGACCAACAAAAAATATGCGAAATGCGCTCTTAGAAGAATTTATCCAAAAATCCAATATCCAATGTCGGCAATACTTAACCGATCCAATTATACGTGCAGGATCCAGTACTCCATCAAATTCAGCAGCCTATACAAATGTGATTGATAATGTCAGTCAATTTGTAGGGACCAAAGGGATCACCGATAGTGCCAAATCACTTTATGCGCTCAAAGGTACAGGAGAAGACTCTTACAAGAAAAAAATGGCGTACGAAAGGGCTTTGTCTCCAGAGATTATCCGTGGTGTTGAGATCACCAGAGAGCGATATGCAAGAAAAATACGGGCAAACAAATATAGACTGATCGAAAGCTATACCCTCCCATTACTAGAAAATGATATGCAAAGCTATGACAGGCTATGCAACTACGAAACAGGGCTCATGGAAATCAATCGTATTTTGCAACAAGCAAGCAAACCAAAAAAATCTTTAAAACCGTTCTCTGAAAAACAAATGATTGACCCAAATACGATCAACCGTACTTCATTGAACGAAACACAAGATACCAATACTACCGCATCGAACCAAACAAAGTAAGTAGACTAAATCAACAAGGAAAACTATGGATAAGTTGTTATTAAAATTAAGTTGCGCCTCTTTGGTTGCTGTTGTTTTGAGCGGATGTGTCAAGCCAGAATTTGATCCGTACAACCAAGGTATTGTATTTATTGAAGGGAAGCCTTATCTCATCCCTTATGATTCTGCCTACCGCTTGATCAATGACACCAAAGGTGTGATTTGTAATCTAGGAGAAGTACGCTGGATAGAACCCAATACCGTCAGAACAAGCAGCGAATATCAAAAAGAGGTGACACTCCGTATCGGTAACAAATATGGCAATGTCACAACTGAGCAAAGCGATGCTGAACTCTCAGAAGCGTTAAAATCCTACGAACGTGATCTTATGACCAAAGGGCTCGTTGGATGTGTGGCACCGATGTCAAATAGAGAATACGAATATTACAGAGACCAAGAAGATTAACGATAGTTGTTACTCGATTTTAAACGACATGAGTTTGATCGATTGTGTGGTGTTATCATTAGCTTCATTTGTAAATTCAAACTCGATTTGATTAATGGTATTGTCCACTAAAAGTGTCGGATCAAAGAAAAATTC
>JBEAQM010000084.1:0-3820 GCA_041163845.1 Pseudomonadota bacterium
TTTACCAACTCAAGCAGATGAGAGGATCCAAATCCGAAGAGGGGATTGATAGTGCACCTGTACAAGCACTCAAATCAACTGTGACTTTTAAAGATGTTGCAGGGATCAAGGATGTCAAAGAGGAGTTAGAAGAGATTATCGATTTTCTGAAAGAACCACAGAAATATAGAGATATGGATATTCGTCTCCCTAAAGGGATCTTACTTGTAGGACCTCCGGGTGTAGGTAAAACGCTCATTTCTAAAGCAGTTGCTGGTGAAGCGAATGTCCCATTTTTTTATCAAAGTGGGGCTTCTTTTGTCCATATATATGTTGGAATGGGTGCCCAAAGGGTTTCTGAACTTTTTAGAAAAGCAAAACAGATGGCACCTAGTATTATCTTTATCGATGAGATCGATGCAGTAGGGAAAAGTCGAGGAGAGTTTCGGAACGATGAAAGGGAGGCGACACTCAATCAGCTTCTGACTGAAATGGATGGGTTTGAAGATAGTTCTGGTGTGATCGTGATCGGTGCGACCAACAAAGTAGAGATGCTCGATGAGGCATTGCTCAGATCGGGACGTTTTGATAGACGGATTCATATCTCTTTGCCTGATTTGGAAGATAGAACGAAAACACTTGAGCTTTATCTTGCCCAAAAACCACATAATGTTGATATTGATGCTGTCGCAAGAATGACTGTAGGCTTTAACTCTGCTGCATTGGATACCTTAACAAATGAGGCAGCGATCTATGCCATGAGAGAAGGGCGTAGCCGTGTCGAAACGAATGATTTTGAAGCGGTCAAAGAGAAAGTGTTATTAGGGAAACGTAAAATCCTTTCGTTTAATGAGGAAGAGCGAGAAATTCAAGCACTTTACCAAGCAGCCAAAGCGATTATAGCGACGTGGTTTGATGTGGAATTCGACAAGATCGGCATAGTGACGACACGTATGCCATACCAAGAACATGAGATTCTCTCTAAGAGTCAACTCCTTTCTCGTATTAAAGTCTATTTAGCCGGCGCTATCGCTACGAAAATACATTATAACGAACAGTTCACGAATGCCAGCGATGATATTGCCCAAGCCAAAGAGATGGTAAAAAAAGTAGTTTATGAGTATGTAATGAGTGAGAATTTCATCGTTACCCAAGAGCAAGAAGAGTCACTGTTGGGAAGTTGTGTTTCTGAGTTGACTGCACTTTTAGGTTCACTTCATCCCGCACTCAAGGAAGCTTCAGAATATCTGTTGGAGTATGAAAATATCAGTGTAGAGAAGTGCAGAGAGATCCTGCGTCAGATTTTTTAACCAGATGAAATATTTTAATGGCTTTTCTTTGCAAAATGAGGAAGTGTTTTTCGAACCATATCTTATACAAGATGCATATAGTGTCGCAGGGTTTTCGTATGGCGCACAACAAGCATTGGAGTATGTTTATCATACCCAAGAGCGCGTAGATCGTCTTATGCTCCTCTCTCCCGCTTTTTTCCAAAATCAAAAAGAGAGTTTTCTGCGGATGCAATTGCGTTATTTTCAAACGGCTAAACACGCATATATTGAACAGTTTTTGACAAATGTTGTTTTGCCGGCATCTTTAGATCTCTCACCTTATGTGAAAGAGGGGAGTTTTGATCAATTGGAGTCTCTTTTATACTATAGGTGGGAAGAAAAAAAGCTCCAAGAGGTGATAGAAAGAGGGACAACGATCGAAGTTTTTTTGGGTGGATCGGATCAGATTATCGATGGGATGAATGCATTTGATTTTTTTAAGACACTTTGCCCTACCTATCTCATCAAAGATGCAGGACATATTTTAAAGGTGAAACAGTGAAAAACGTTGTAGTGATTACAGGATGTTCTACTGGTATAGGACTCGAAACAGCACGCTATCTGAAAGAGAAAGGGGTAGTAGTCTATCCCACAGCAAGGAAAAATGAAGATGTAGTTCAGTTGCAATCATTGGGGTTTGAGAGAGCATTAAAGCTTGATGTACGAAAACCAAAAATGATCGCAAGCGTGATAGCACATGTCTTAAAAGAAGAAGGGCAAATTGATGTATGGTTCAATAATGCAGGTTTCGGACAAGCAGGGGCGGTAGAAGATATCACTACACAAGTACTCAAAGAGCAGTTTGAGACCAATCTTTTTGGACTCCATGAATGCACAAGACAAATCCTCCCAGTGATGCGTAAACAGGGAAAAGGGAAGATCATTCAGCACAGTTCTGTGCTAGGGCTTATTTCTCTCTTTGGAAGAGGTCCTTACAATGCAAGCAAATACGCTATAGAAGGATTGACCGATACATTGAGATTGGAGCTTAAAGAGACAGAGATTTATCCTATACTCCTAAACACCGGTCCCATCACGAGTCATTTCCGTGAAACTGCCATCAAAAAACTGAAAAAAAATGTAGATATAGAACATTCCCATTTTAAGGAAGCATACGAGAAGATCCTCACAGGTACCCATAAAAAAGTCCCTTTTAATGAAGAGGCAATCTCTGTGGCTAAAGTGGTATATCGTATTGTTATGGCACAGAAGCCAAAACCGCGTTATTACATCACCAAAGCGACCCATATTTTAGGGTTTTTAAAACGTATACTTAGCAGTGCAATGCTAGATAAAATACTCATTAGAGTCGGATAAACAAACAAAAGGAAGCCAGATGGATAAAATAAAAATAGGTGTTGTCACCACAAGTGATAGGGCTTCACAAGGGATTTATGAGGATATCTCTGGTGTGGCGATCATGGATACGATGAAAGCATATCTGAAAAATGAGTGTGAATATCTTTATAGATGTATTCCTGATGAACAAGCTTTGATCGAAAAAACACTGCTTGAACTGGCTGCGCAAAATTGTGATCTTATCGTGACGACAGGTGGGACCGGTCCAGCCATAAGAGATGTGACGACTGAAGCGACAGAGAATGTGTGTCAAAAACTCCTTCCAGGGTTTGGAGAGCAGATGAGGGCAGTGAGTTTGCAGTATGTCCCTACAGCGATCCTTTCACGTCAAACAGCAGGTATTTGTAATGGTTCACTGATCATTAATCTCCCTGGAAAGCCTAAATCGATTCGGGAGTGTTTGGACGCTGTTTTTCCTGCCGTTCCTTACTGCATCGATCTCATCGGGGGTGGCTATATGCAAGCCCATGAAGAAGTGATAAAAATCTTCAGACCTAAAGCAAAATAGGGACATAGTAAAAAATATGGATATTGATTTTATTGCAAAAAAACTCGACGAAATTACACAAGAACTTGAAAAAGAGGTGATGGGTGTTTTGATGGATGAAAGCTTAGATAAAAAGCAAACCAACCTCAGAATGAAACCACTTACTTCTACAAAAAAGATCTTAACCAATGCTCTTGAGAGCATCAAAATGGTGGATCAATTAGCCAGAGAAGAGATCGAGAATGGGTAAGAATTGGCATCGGCTATTCTCGTGTCGATGTCATCCCCGCAGCCAACCAATCTTGCATACCACCTCGATACCAATTAATCTTTTCAGGTGGATACCCCATCTCTAAAAGTGATTCTATCATCCACACCGATTGGCTACACCAAGGACCATTGCAAAATATCGTGATGGTTTTGGCATCGCTAAAGTCGAAAGTCTCATCATCATCTGTTTTAATCCCTAATTGCTCCATATCATGTTCAAATTCAAATTCATACAGATCAGGGTATTTTAAATGAGAAAAAGGGATATTTATCGCACCTGGGATGGTTCTGTAGGTAAACCACTCTTCTTCACGCCCATCGATGAGTAGAAGCTGATCGTTTCGCTGCATCTGTTTTAAAAAAGCCAATACTTCTAATTCGCCATAAGTACTTA
>JBEAQM010000085.1:0-3411 GCA_041163845.1 Pseudomonadota bacterium
ATGTTTCTTGGGAAGGGACCGATGGTAATGGTGCAGCTATTGCATTAAAGTCTAAAATTACAGATGGAGCATTTGATCAAAATGGACAACCAACAACAACAAATATAGCATACAGGACAAAAACAGTAAGCTTGGTCCATGCGGATGGAACAACACCATATACCGGTAATCCTGCAACAATGGTTTTCACGGAAACTCAAAATCGTATCAACACATTCGGTACTTCATTTGACTATGCGTTAGATACAAGTTTCGCGCCGATCGTTATCCGTGGGGAATTCGTCTATGATAAGGGTACTAAACAACCAGTGGTAGACTTAGGGAAACTTGCGTATGGTGATATAGATAATGCCTTTACGGTACAAGATGCAGACTTCTTCAACTACGTCATTGGTGCGGATGTGACAGTGTTTACAAACCTCTTTGTGAGTGTGCAGTTCATGGATAAGTGGAACTTGGATTATGTAAATGGTACAAGTGATTGGAAAGGTACTATGGGAACACAAACATATGGACTCTATACAGCAAATCCAGCGACGATGAGTCTTGGCAATCAGTTTGATAAAGCAGAAGAGCACCAGATCATGTATACATTGTATCTTTCAAAACCTCTTTTGGAGTCTGATGCGATGCGTGTGAACAACCTCTTCTTGTATGAAAATGACAATGGCGGATACTGGGATCGTTTCGATCTAGAGTACAGCTACTCAGATGACATCACGCTCTCTGCGGCATATAACTTCTACGGTGGGGACAGAAACGGTGTCTTTGGACAGTTCCAAGATATGTCAAACGTTCAAGTGGGGATCAAATATATCTTCTAAAAGATGTTTTTATCTTCTTAGGATAAGCAGGGTTTTGCCTGCTTGTCTTGATGCAAGGGTCGAACCTTCTGAATGACGTATACAGATAAGAGATAGGTTATTTAGAGGTTTCGAACCGTTTTTAATCTTGGCATCCACAAGATGCCTTCAAAGGATACAACAATGAATGAAAACAACAAACCTTCGTTTAGATTTGCCCAATGGGCCCTTCGGTTTAGATGGCCGATTTTCATCGTGACACTTGTCATCACACTCTTTTTTGGGTTTTTTATTAAAGACATCGATGTACGAAATGACCCAGACACACTCCTCCCACAAACCAACAAATACGTCTCGACAAACAACTTCATCGAAGGGTTCTTCGGTATGGGAAATCTCTTTGTCGTCAGCTTAGAGGTCAAAGAGGGGGATATCTACCAACCATGGTTCGTCAACATGGCGCAGGAGATACATGAAAAAATCGCTGCGATGCCAGCAGCAGAGAGTGCCAACTTCATCAGTATCGCTGCACAAAAAGTCAAAAATATGGGACTTACAGAAGATGGAAGCCTTTCATTTAAACGTCTGATCCCTAACTCTGGGATCTCGCTTACAGATGAAGCAAAAGCAGCAGCGCAATTGGCTTTTATGAAAGAGGGATTAGACAATAACCCTGTACTTAAACCGATGGTACTGCATGAGATAGACCCTAAAACAGGCAAAAAATGTATGAACAACGAAAAAGGGTGTGTCGCCAAAGCGACTTTTATCATCGCAGATTTTAACAATGGCGTCAAAGAGCGATACGTCCCTTGGGTACGTGATGTCGTCGCGATGCTCAAACCTTATACCGAAGATGATAGAGTCACCATAGCGATCGCTGGAGAGCCTTATTTCCTTGCGTGGATGATGGTACAATTGATTGACCACTGGTATCTTTTCGTTGCGTCTATTTTTATTGCATTCCTTATCTTGTATTTGGAAACCAAAACGATGAGAGGGGCACTCTTCCCTTTGGCTGGTGTCGGTATGAGTATCGTATGGACACTTGGTCTCATGGGATTGAGCGGGTTTAAGCTTACCACGATGATGGTCCTTACCCCGATGCTTATTTTAGCGGTAGGTATGGGGCATGCGATACAGGTCATCAGGCGCTATATGCAAGCCAAAGGGGAAGGTGAAAACTTCGTCAATGGTGCTTACATTGCACTTGGATTTACACTGATTCCGGCGGTACTTTCTATTATTACCGATGCGATTGGTTTTGCGACACTTTCGACCGTAGATATCTCTTTCTATAAAGATTATGCTTACTTTGGTATGTTTGGGATGTTTTCTTTGCTTATTACGACTACGACACTTATCCCGCTTTTGATGACGATGTTTCCATCGGAGAAAGACAAGCAAACCACAGATATCGAACAATGTTTTGCGACACTCAATACAGGATCAAATAGCAACGATGGGATGTACTGTGGTTATAGATGGGAATCAAAGATGGGAGATATCGTTTCGTATATGACACATGGTATTGGACGTATTATACCGTTGAGTGTAGTGGCTTTGATCATTTTTGCTTCTTGGCATTATACGAAGATCGGAGAGGGAATCGCTCATTTTACGGAGGACAAAAGACCATTCTTGGAAAAACTCACCCTCGCGACCACCACAGATGAACTGGACCTCATGCCAGGGGTAGAAAAAGGGATCGATTATGCGCAAGCAGCGTTTAAAACCTATGCAACACCGGTGCAAGATATTTTCCACCTCAATACATTGATGCCAGGGGTGATTTCGTTTAGTATTCCTATTCGTGCGAAACAACCACTCCTTCCAGAGTGCGACAATGACTATTATGAACTTTATGATGCTGCGCAAGAGGCAGGTACTGCATTGCCACAGAAGCACTGTTACGATCCAGACAATGACCCTGCGCCAGGTATTATGAATGATGTGGAAGTCATTAATGCGATGGCAGAAATGGAAAAAGCGATACGTAAAAACAAATTTATTGGATTTACTGCATCGTATGCACAGTACCTTCGTATCGCAAACTTGTTGATGTTAAGTGAAGGGAGTACCCTCAATTTTGATAATTTTGAGATCCCAACAGCAGCATTTTTGAAAGCGAAAAATCCTGATGAAGAGGGGCAAGATCCTAACAGTATCATCAGTACTTATAATGGACTTTTGGATATGGCATCTGCACCAGGAGATCTTAAATCGATGGTCGCACAAGATTACAATACTGGGGTGATCTTAGGATTTATCAACACTATGGATCCTAAAGAGACACATGAAGCGATGCTCTTTTTGCAAAACTATATAGAAGAACATAAGAATGATCCAGGGTTTAACAAAGTGAATTTTGGATTTAGAAATGCTGATGAGAGTGGAGATAAAGGTGAAATCGCAGATGATAGCAGTGTGAATTATGTGAAGCCAGGGATCGGAGGATTTTTGGGTGCAACGGAAGCCACAAGAGATGTCACCTATGCCAACTGGATCATGAACCCTCTAGGTACAGCCCTTGCGATCTTTTTGGTAGCATCGTTAATCTTTAGGTCTTTCTTGATCTCTGGGTTCTTGATGGCGATTTTGTTTATCA
>JBEAQM010000086.1:0-3974 GCA_041163845.1 Pseudomonadota bacterium
TCAGAGTTTAACATCAAGTCTACCCAACAGCTTGGTGTTGTGTTGTTTCAGCAGTTGGGGCTCAAAGGGGGGAAAAAAACCAAGACGGGTTACAGTACTAACGAAGCGGTGCTCAGTGGACTCAAAGGGGAACACCCCGTGATCGAAAAGATTTTAGAGTATCGAGAATATCAGAAGATACTCTCTACCTATGTTGAACCGTTGCTCAAGCTCTCCAAAGAGGATCAAAATAGCCGTATTTATACCTCATTTTTGCAAACAGGTACAGCCACTGGACGGTTAAGCTCACGCGAACCAAACCTCCAAAACATCCCAGTTCGTTCTGAGCTTGGGCGTTCAGTGAGAGAAGCATTCATCGCCAAAGAAGGATACAAACTAGTGAGTATCGACTATTCCCAAATAGAACTTCGTTTGCTCGCACATTTCTCCAAAGATACCGCACTCTTAGAAGCGTTTCATAGTGGTGTAGATATTCACTTAGCCACCTCTATCAAATTATTTGGAGCACAAGAAGCACAACAAAAACGTAATTTCGCCAAATCGGTGAATTTCGGATTGCTCTATGGTATGGGTCCGAAAAAACTCTCTGATGAACTTGGCATCAGTATGAATGAAGCCAAAGAGATCATCACCCATTACTTTGCTTCATTTCCGACGGTCAAAAGTTTCTTAGAAGGGATACAAGAGCGTGTGAAGATAGAGGGGTATGTGGAGACCATTTTGCAACGAAGACGTATATTCGATTATGAAAACGCCAATGGCATGGAAAAAGCTGCCTATATGCGCGAATCGGTCAATACCGTCTTTCAGGGTTCTGCTGCCGATTTGATGAAACTCTCTATGAACCATATCGATACGATGATACGGGAAGAAAATCTTGATGCATTTATGTTGCTTCAGATACACGATGAGTTAATCTTCGAGGTGAGAGAAGAGAAAGTCGAAGAGATCTCTAGGCGGTTTGTCCATGTGATGGAGCATATATTGCCATTAGAGGTACCTTTGGTGTGTTCTGTGAGTGTCGGAGATAGCTGGGGTGAGTTGAAGTGACCCTATTGGGACACAAATGCGATATAATGATGCAAACAATACTACACAAAAAGAGAAACTATAGAGTATGAAACAGTGGTTGACAATGATGATACTATCGGGCATGTTAATGGCAGAACCTTTTGAAGCCAGAGCAGTCATAGAGGCGACTGATAGAGCCGTACTCTCTAGCGAAATTGGTGGGAAAGTACTTCAAATCCCTAAGCGTAATGGCGATAGCTTTCAAAAAGGGGATTTGCTTGTCCGTATCGAGTGTGATGTGTTTGAAGCGGAGAGAGAAAAGATCCGTACCAAAAGGGATACTGCCCAAGCAAAAGTAGAAAAAAACCATTCACTCCAACAGTACAATTCGATAGGAAAGTTTGAAGTGAAGATCTCAGAGCTAGAGCTTGAAGAGCAAGAGCAAGCACTCAAAATCGCGACACTAAATACTGAGCGTTGTAACATTTTAGCCCCCTATAAGGGGAGAGTGGTTGCGAAGATTGCCAACCAATTCCAAAATGTAAAACCTCAAGAAGAACTCCTAGAGGTGGTAAGTAGCGAAAGTTTGGAAATTCGCGCAGTGGTCCCAGCTAATCTTATGCTTTGGCTCACCCCGGGTAAAGCTTTTACGATGAGAGTCGATGAATTAGGTACTAGCCTTACAGCGACCATTACACAGCTCGATCCAGTTGTCGATCCTCAAAGCCAGACAATCAGCCTTCGCGCAGCGTTGAAAAACCCTAAAGATGTGATCGCTGGGATGAGTGGCACGGCACTCTTTGACCTTCCCATAGCCGCTCAAAAAGCGATCAATCCAAAACGATAAGAGCCTTTATGAACGAAAATATTGGAAAACTTTTACAGTTTGAACATAATCTAAAACAATGTGAAAGCATCCATGAGTTGCGTATCACGATTGTCAATGAATTGCGAACCATTATTGGGTATGAACAAGCGATTCTCTTAGGGAGAGATTTAAATGGGAAGCCTAAAGTAGAATCGATCTCAGATATAGCAAGTATCGAGAAAACTTCTCCTTTTGTACAATATATGGAGGCGTTAAGTGGGCATCTAGAGGGAGCATTTTCTCAAGATGAGATCACCCCTTTACGGGCGACAGACCTTCCGACACATTTGGCTCAAGAGCTTTTAGAATATGCGCCATCATCGATCTTATGGATCCCTCTTAAGAGCATCAAAAACAATATAGAGATCGATTATGCTCTTCTGCTTTTGCGGGATCAAGTTTTTGAAGAAAAAGAGGTTGAGGTGTTACATTTTCTTAGAACCTCTCTTAATTATGGACTTTTTGCCATGCGTAAATGTGCATGGAGGTATTGGATAGACCAAAAATACCTTCAGAGTAAGTACATCAAGCGGATAGCGATAGGGATTGGATTGTTACTTATTTTCCCTGTGCGGATGAGTGTCCTTGCCCCGTGTGAGATCGTCCCTAAAGATCCTTTGGTAGTCACTTCACCGATCGAAGGGGTGGTCGATCATATCGCGGTTGAGCCTAATGAGAAGGTGAAAGTGGGTGAGCTCCTCGTAGCACTAGAAAAAATCGACCTTCAAAACAACTATCTCATCTCTCAAAAAAAGCTCAATACCGCACAAGCAGAGTTATTTACAGCCAAGCAAGCGGGGTTTTATGATCCCCAAAAAAGATCGCAAATCGCGCAACTCTCGACACAAGTTGCGTTGAGTCAAGCAGAAATGGATTATGCCAAATCACTCTTAGCTAAAACCGATATCTATTCAGATGTCGAGGGGGTCGCGATCATTGATAGTCCCAATGAGTGGCAAGGTCGCCCTGTAGTAACAGGAGAAAAACTCCTTCTTGTAGCCAATCCAAAATCGGTAGAGATCAAGATTATGCTTCCTGTACATGAGGCACTTTTTTTAGAGAATGGGGGTGATGTCAACCTCTTTTTAGACAATGAGCTGTTTGGGTCTTGGGATGCTTCGATCAGTCATATCGCTTATAAGCCAGAGTTGACACCAGAAAATATTCTCTCGTATAAAGTGATAGCTCACTTTGCAGATATAGATCAAGATGAAGCGCTTCCGAGCATAGGGCTTCGTGGTACAGCGAAACTTTATTCTGATTATGTGCCACTGTTTTATTATCTGTTCCATAAGCCACTGACAGGTTTAAGACAAATGATCGGATGGTAGTCTGATGCAACCAAAAGAGAGTACACTTCCTTTTTTAAGAGAGGATTTGCAGCTTTTAGAGAATGCTCCAGCCGAAGATGGATCTAAGCAATGGCTTTTGTTTGATCCTATCCAAAATCGCTATTTTACGATAGGTATCGATACGTTTGAATTGATCACTCACTGGGAAGGGGGTGTGACACTTTCTGCTTTTTTAGTCAAATTAGACCAAGAAGGGTATGAGATTGACGAAGAGGGGTTGAACGTTTTTTTAGGGTTTGTCCAAAGCAATGGGTTGATCAAGAGCGGTTCTATAGCTGACACTAAAAGGCTTTATGGACAGAAAAAACAGATGAGACAACACCCACTTAAATGGTTGCTACATAACTATCTTTTTATCCGTATCCCTTTGGTAAAGCCAGATAAGTGGCTGAGTCAATATGTCTCAAAAGTAGATTTTTTTTACTCTTCTATGTGGCAAAGTATCGTCTTTTTATTGGGCTTTTTGGGTCTGATTATGGTGATGAGGGATTGGGAAAATTTTAAAAGTACGTTTGTTTACTTTTTTTCTCTGCAAGGGATGTTGTATTATATTATTTCACTCGCTTTAGTAAAAAGTGCCCATGAGTTAGGACATGCCTTTACAGCCAAACGTTATGGGGCAAAAGTCCCTTCAATGGGATTGGCATTTTTGGTCCTTTTCCCTGTGCTTTACACCGATACCACCAATGCGTATGCCTTTAAATCAAAATATCAACGTCTTCATGTTGCTATGGCAGGGATGA
>JBEAQM010000087.1:0-4285 GCA_041163845.1 Pseudomonadota bacterium
AGCTGCCAGTGATCGAGGTTTGTTTCCATTTACGCTGACACTCCGTACGCTGTTTTGAGTTTCTCTATCTCATAGTTTGAGCCGAAAAAACAGGCGCTTGTGTCGTGTGGATGGCTAGGGATGAGTTCCATCAGGCGTTTCCCGTCATGGTTGATCGCTTGACCGCCTGCTTGTTCGTACATAAAAGCAAAAGGGATCACTTCAAAAAGTTGTCTGAGCTTTCCTTCTGGTTTGTCTGTCGTCCCTGGATAAGAGAAAAGTCCTCCCCCTTTGAGAAGAATTTGATGTAGATCAGGTACCATCCCACCAGAATATCTGAGACGATACCCCTCAGCAAAGAGACTATCGACAAATGCTTTATGGATAGCCGACCAATGTTGCTGTGTGCCTCCTGGGGCATTGAGTTTCCCTTTCTCATCCAAAGAAATCTCATCAATGAAGTTAAAAAGTCCTTCTTGTGCTCTGTAGTGTTTTGGTTTTTCTCCTCTTACAGCGGTTACAAGCTCGATACGTGGACCATACACGACATACGCTGAAGCGACAAGATTTTGTGCTTCGAGTTCCCCTTCATAGATGCCAAAGATCGAACCCACAGAGAGGTTGACATCAGCAAGACTTGAGCCATCGAGTGGATCATAACAAATCGTATATTTTCCCTCTTCATGAAGTGATAAAATACCTTCTTTCTCTTCACTCACCAATGCTTTGACGATGGAAACGGTTTTAAATGCCTCTTCGATGATATAATCGCTTTTGACATCGAGTTTAAGTTGTTCTTCTCCAGAAGAGTTGGCACTATCACTATAACTTAAATCTTCCGTTTTGATCGCATGATCAATTTTGATAGCGATGTGTTTAATGGTTTCAAATACCGTTTGCATTTTCTTTCCTCTTTAGATGGTTTTGGCATGGCTATCGATCCATGCGATGATTTGATCTGTATTGTTTAGGTCGAGTATATCGAGTGTGTTTGGTATAGTATACGCATCCATATCGATAGAGTCATCGATAGCAAGTGCTTCACTGCAGTGAAGGTAACTTTCATCAATTGCGTTCCGAAAGATCGCTATACGGGGCAGAGGAAGTGTTTTAAGCCCCTCTACTAACAAGATATCAAAATCATCAATCATCGCTATGATTTCATCGAGCTGTTTTTCTCTTTGGGAAAAATAGGTGGTGCGGGTAGGGGAAGTAACGACCACTTCTGCACCCGTTTGTGTAAATTTATAGCTGTCTTTCCCTTCGATATCAAACTGTGCTTTATCTTTGGGGTCATTTTTGATGATGGCTACTTTGCGTGTTTGGATCAATGCTCTAGCTATTTTTTCCACTAAAGTGGTTTTTCCGCTATTGGATGGTCCTGTAAATGCTACCGCAGTTCGTCGATTCACAATCAAATTCCTTACAATATAATGGGGTGCATTATACATTAATCTTTATTGAATGTATGTTAAAATCGCTTCAAACCTATGAGGAGAGCCTATGTTTAAATGTTTTGTATTTCTCCTTGCGGTAGTATTTCTAGCAGGATGCAGTTCTAAAGAAGAACACGATTTAACAGCACTTTATACAGCAAAAATGAAACAAGGCAAAGCGTTGCAAAAAACTGAAAAAATTCAGTTTTATGAAGATGAAGTGACACAAATGAGTTTAGTCGCTACTTATCTGTATGTCCCTAAAATTAGAACGACAAATGACGATGAAATATTTGTAGTGGGGGTACATGCTGAAGATGATTCTCTCGCAACCCTCAGTAGTAAAAAAGAGAGACTCACACTCAATGGTGAAGACCCTAAAGAGATAAAATTGCTTCAAAAGGGTGATGAAAGGATCCAAAAGGTCTCTTTTTTAAATCCGTGGAACCGTTATTATTTGGTTACCTTTGCCCATATTAAGAGTAAAAAACTTACTTTGTCCTATACCCACCAAAAGTATGGGACAGGTGTATTGTATTTTGCCAAAGTGGCAAAATATGTGTTAGAGTAGTCCTCCTACCTAAAAAGTACCCCCCTGATGATAATATCGACAAATTGAAGTCCAAAGATAATCAACAATGGTGAAAAGTCGATACCAGAAACGACCACAAATGGCAATTTTTTGCGTACCCAGGCAAATGCAGGTTCTGTTAAACGGTAGAGTGTTTGAACGATAGGATTATAAGGATCAGGTCGTACAAAACTCAAAAATGAGGCGATAATCACTACCCAAATATAGAGTGCTCCTATCGTTTGAATCAGTCCATAAATTTCATATATCATGAGGCTATCTCCAGTAAATAAGGTTTAATGAGTGGGTAAATCGCTGCAAGGTCAGGACCCTCTTGGCTACCTATGAGCAAAAGCTGCAAGGGTTTGGCAAGTGCTTCTTGTGTCAATCCACTTTGTGTGATCAGGTATCCTTTGAATGCATCAAATTGGTCTATCATCGGTGCATTGAGGATGATCTCTTCTAAAAGACGCATAGGTTCTTTCCACTCATTTTCGAAATTTTTCGGTGAAAAAATCGTTTTGATTTTACCCTCTAACTCCTTAACGGTACTAGTATTGTATTCAAGATAAAGTTTGGCAAGTTTACCGATGTCAGCATCGGCAAAGCCAAAGAGTGAAGAGAGTGTTTTGTCATCAAGTTGTTTTAAATGTGCACGGTTGATCTCCCGGAGTTTTTCGATGTCAAATCTCCCCTTGGAGATTTTTTCGATTCTAAACCATTCGAGCGCTTGCGGAAAGGTAAAAATCTCTTCAAGGGGATCTTTAGCGCCTAAAAGCAACAGATAATTAATAATCGCATCAGGGATGAAACCTTGTTCAAGAAGCGATTGAACCGTGATGTTTTCATCTAAGTCCGGAAGATGGGCATACGTCGTCTGGGTTTCATAGCCTAAAAGTGTTTTGATATATTTTTGTCGCGCAGTATTGATCTGTTGTGCTTGTGTTTGGATGATGAAGTTTATACCACTGAGTATATCATCACACGCAGCAGCAAAATCATCCGAAGGGGTACTGTCTGCACGCAAGATGATGAAACTATCTATTTCGTCCGATGTCGTGATGACTTCTCCTTGGATAAGATCATCATACACGATAGAAACATCGGGTTTTTTGAGACGAATCACAAAAGGAATGTGCTGCTCTTTGAGTAAACTAAGTGCTTTTGCATCGGCATTCATACATTTTCCACTATAAAACGCCGCTTCGTTTTGGGCGCAAGTACAGATGAAAGCTTTTCCTTCTTCTAACAAACGGATCGCGAGGGTTTGATGTAGATGAAGTTTTTCGCTTTGATGAAATACACTGTGATGTTTGAGTGCAAATTTTTCAAGTATTTCCATAATCTCAGTATCTTTCCCAATGATGTTTTTCTCTTTGTTTCCATCTTGGATACGAATGATAAGTTTTTCGCTTTTTTGTAAAGAAACAATCGTATTCATGATCGCCAAACGAAGCGTTTGTATGGACATATCGCCAGTAGGTGATGCGGCAAATCTTAGCATTAGGCAGACTCCTTTAAAATGAGTGTAATTATAGTGGGTTTAATTTAAAGCCAAACACAAGACAATAAGCTCCAATTCGATAAAATATCACCCTTATACACCATCAAAAGGTTTGATCATCATGAATGAAAGCAAAGATTTTTTACGTACCATCGTGGAAGAGGATTTAGCCTCTGGGAAGTACAACGAAGTTTATACACGGTTTCCTCCAGAGCCTAACGGTTTTCCACATATTGGTCACGCAAAATCTATCTGTATTAATTTTGGTATTGCGCGAGACTATCATGGGCGATGTAACCTTCGCATGGATGACACCAATCCTACTACCGAAGATACCAAGTATGTAGAAGCGCTGCAAGATGCGGTAGAGTGGCTTGGATTTAAATGGGAAGATGGGGTGCGTTATACTTCTGATTATTTCCCTAAGCTCTATGCGTATGCAGTGGAGTTGATCAAGATGGGGAAGGCGTATGTAGATAGTCTGAGTGAAGAAGAGATTCGTGAGTATCGTGGTACAGTCACAGAGGCAGGTAAACGAAGTAAATATGCCGAGCGTAGTGTCGAAGAGAATTTAGCACTTTTTGAAGGTATGAAAAATGGTGCATTCAAAGATGGAGAGCATGTCTTAAGAGCAAAGATCGATATGGGTGCAGCGAACATGAAAATGAGAGATCCATTGCTTTACCGTATCAGAAATGCACACCACTATAGAACAGGCGATGTGTGGCATGTTTATCCGATGTATGACTTCGCTCACTGTCTTTCAGACTATATCGAGGGGATCACACACTCCAT
>JBEAQM010000088.1:0-5870 GCA_041163845.1 Pseudomonadota bacterium
CCACCTCTGCATGTCCGGTCATCCCAGAACATACATCTCTATAGGTAGGGTCAAGTGTCGCGCCATTGGCATAGCCACTTTCGACATCACTTACGCCTCTAAGAAGTTCAAAGACTGCTTCCGTACACCAAAAGCATCCACCACCGACGATTAATTCTTTTATCATAACTCAATCCTTTCGTTATAGAGAAGTAGGAAGTAGGAGATAGGAAGTAGTAATTATTGTATGCATTTCAGTGCAATTCTTTTTACTTATGAAGGTTTCACCTGCCCCCCTAAAGAGCAGTTCCTATTGTATAAAATATACTATAACTCCTACTTTCTACTTCCTACTTCCTCATTAAGTTTTTTGCTATAATACCTAAAAATCAACTATTATTTAGAGGAGTTTTTATGAATGTGAATGTAGTATGTCCCCATTGTTTCAAAGTAAACCGTATCCCTAAAAAAGACTCCTACGCCAAAGCCAATTGCGGGGGGTGTAAACATTCTTTATTGCAGAGTAAGCCTGTCTCAGTGGATAGCGCGCAAATGGGTACTTTTTTAGCCAATTCACAGATACCTGTGGTGGTCGATTTTTGGGCACCTTGGTGTGGTCCGTGTCGTCAGATGGCACCCGCATTTGAAGAAGCAGCTTTGTCGATGCCTTTGCAAGCACAGTTTCTAAAAGTAGATACCGATGCACAACAGAGTTTAGGGGCGCAGTATGGTATACAAAGCATTCCGACTTTGATTGTTTTTAAACATGGAAAAGAGATAGAGAGGCTCAGCGGCGCACTAAGTGCAAGTAGGCTACAAAACTGGGTGAAGCAGTATCTGTAAATGTCTAAAATACTCCTCTTAGAAGATGATGCCAATCTGAATGAAACCATCACAGAATTTTTAGAAGAGGAGGGGTATGCGGTCGATAGTGTCTATGATGGATATGAGGCGGAAGAAAAGCTTTATGAAAGTCGATATGACTTACTCCTTTTAGATGTCAATACCCCAGGGATCAATGGTTTTGAACTTTTAACAAAAACACGGGAGGCAGGGGTGGTTTCCCCTGCGATTTTCATCACTTCTTTGGATGGTGTGGAAGATTTGGAAAAAGGGTTTCAAAGTGGGTGTGATGACTATATCCGTAAACCTTTTGCCCTCAAAGAGATTCAAATACGGATCGATACATTATTGAAACGTACTTTTTACCATCAGCCCAAGAATGTGATAGAGATAGACAAGCATATCGGTTATGAGATGAAAAACGGCGAGCTTGTTATCGATGGTAAGCAGGTATCTTTGGGACTCAAAGAGTCGATGCTTTTAAAACTTTTTATGCAGCATCAAGAAGAAGTGCTCACCCATGAGCGTATCTATACTCAATTATGGGAATTTGAAGAAGAGCCAAGCGACACGGCACTGCGAACGTATATTAAAAATTTACGTAAACTCATGGGTAAGGAAAAAATTGTTAGTATCAAAAAACAAGGCTACAAATTCACTACTGGGCAGTGAAAAAAAGTCTCTTAGACGATTTTTAAGTGTCTATCTTTTGATGGTTGTTGCACTGATTACATTATTGTCTTTGTTTTATTACCAAAACCAAGAAAAACTCATGTTGCTTGAACAGCGTGCAGAGTTAACGAGGTATGCGTATGTCCAGACCAAAAGACTCAGAGCCTTGCATGAAGATTTTGAACAGCATCATGAGTACCCTCATGATGCCCGTTTCAAATCAGCGATCTATGATCTGGAACAAACGAAAATCTTTTCATTGCTAGAAGATGAAAATGTGCAGTTTGATACTGAAGAGATCTATACCTTAAAAAACCATATCCATTTAGTTAAAACATTGGATGAGTATTATTTGGGGACCTATTATCTCATCATCGAAGTGAAGAAGAATGCTTCATGGAGTCTGGAAGTTTGGAAAAATATTGTGTCATTTGGTTTGGCTGCTTTTGTGTTTTTTATGTTGTTTGGGTTTTATTTGGCAAAGCTTTTCGTCAAACCGATGCGTAATTCAATCGTGTTGTTAGATCGGTTTATCAAAGACACGACACACGAGCTCAATACACCGCTTTCGGCTATTTTGGCAAACATTGATATGATGCAAACTGATGTGATGATAGAGAAAAACAAAACCAAGCTCAAACGTATTCATATCGCTGCGAAGATGCTCTCTGTGCTCTATAAAGACCTTACCTACATCACGTTTGAAGCGCAAAAAAAGAATGAAGATGAAGCGATCGATTTAAAAACATTTTTAGAGGATAGGTTAGAATATTTTTCTGTTTTGGCACACTCTAAAAATATAAAATATGCATTAGAGATGACACCTGCAACGATACACATCGATAAAGGGAAATTGACACGCATCATAGATAACTTACTTTCAAATGCTATCAAATATAACAAGCGAAATGGTACTCTAGGGATACGACTTAAACAAAATACCCTTACGATATGGGACACAGGAAGAGGGATAGAAAAAGACCAGATACCGTTCATCTTTGATCGTTATATGCGGTTTGACAAAAGTGAAGGTGGTTTTGGTGTGGGGTTGAGTATTGTCAAACATATTGTCGATGAGTATCATATCGTGATCAAAGTCGACTCATCTGTAGGAAAGGGTACAAGCGTGACATTGCAATGGTAAAGTTGATACAAGTATGGTTGATCTTGGCGGCATTTTTATGGGGACAAACCAGTTTTGAAAGACATTGCGTCGAGTGTCATCAAGAATTTCCTGTCTCGTTGCAGCAGATTATGTTGCGTTATTTGGTCCTTTATAGTAGTGAGCAAAACGTCAAAGGGGTGATGAAACTTTATTTGAAAAATCCTATGAAAGAACTCTCCGCAATGTCAAATCTTTTTGTCAAAACCTATGGGATCAAAGAAAAAACCGATCTAACAGAAGAAGAGCTTAATGAAGCTTTAGAAGGATACTGGGAAAAATACAAAGTATTAGGAAAACTCAAATAGAGATGTTACCTCTTGAAGCAATAGGGTTTTTTTCTCTCATTCCTTTTTTGACTTCACAATATTTTCACAATTCCATGTTATGATTATGCATCTAAATTAAAAGGATAGATTATGAAACATATTACAAAACTAGCTCTGGCTGCACTACTTGGTACAGCGTTGCTTACTTCAACTGTGTCTGCAGATGCAAAAGCAGGTCAACGTACATACCTAAAAAAACTCAAAGCACCTTGTGGTTTTAACGGTGTTAAATTCGCTGCAAAACACACACAAGATGAGTGGGAAGCGATCAAAGAGGGTGGTAAAATGATGGAAGAGATCCAAACAATTTGCCCAAAAGCAAAAGAATTGAAAGAGAAAGATGTAAATGCAATTTATGATTTCTCTTATGAGTACGCAAGTGACTCTGGTAACGTACCAAGCTGTTAAGTAAAACCTCATTATTAGGGCTTAAGTTTAATCATACTATGATTTTCAACCAAATTAATTAAATTAAAGGAACAACTATGAAAAAATTAGCAATCGCAATGTTATTGGCAGGATCAACTTACCTTATGGCTGATGGTGCAGCACTTTATGCAAAATGTAAAGGATGCCACGGTGCAGACGGAAAAAATGCAGCTATCTCTGGTGTAGCAATCGCAGGTAGCGATACAGTTGCAGCGAAGCTTAAAGGGTACCAAAATGGTGAAGGTGGAGCTAAAAAAGGGATGATGATTGGTCAAGTTAAAGGTTTGAGCGATCAAGATATCGCAGACCTTGCAGCTTACATCAAAGGTTTGTAATCTTTTTGTATTCAGAAGCTAAGGCTTTTGAATACGCCTCTTTTTTATTTCCCATTCATTTTTAATCTCTTCATTTTTACTCTTTTATATGGTTTATGTTTCAACGCTTAAATTTTAATATATATAAAACCAATAGATTTACTTGACATTAAATAGACTTTTGGATACTATGTCACAAAATAATCGTTGCGAAGGTCTTTTATGTCACCAAGTTGCCCTATCTCTACCCAAAGAATAGATTCACATTTAGTACGTATAGTCTCATTTCAAGTGGCGCTTATGACATTGGTATTGCTCATGACGAATGCTTCTGTTATTGCGTTGATTCTATTGTTTGATTTTACGATGAGATTATTACGTTTGACACAACTCAGTCCCTTTCGTATCGTTGGAAGTTGGATGATGTCGGTATTGAACATAGCGCCAAAATGGAGTGATGAATCACCCAAACGATTTGCCCTTTATTTAGGATTTGGGATTACATTGATCCTTACGGTTGCAGCTATAGCGAAGTTGACACTATTTGCAACGGTAGTGGCGGGTATTTTATTTGTTTGTTCTTTATTGGAGACACTATTGGATTTTTGTATTGGATGTAAGCTATACTATTTATTGCAAATAGGTAAAAGGTTTTTTATCGCATGATAGGGATTTCAAGTAAAACATTCTATGCGATTGCAGCACTTCAAGAGTTAGGGGAGTTAGAAGAGGGTAAAGTACTTAAGATCAAAGAGATCGCAACCCAGGCATCTATCCCCCAAAATTTTCTAGAACAGATACTTTTAGAGCTGAAAAAACAAGGATTACTCAAAAGCCTTAAAGGGGCGTACGGTGGTTATAAACTGGCAAAAAGTCTCAAAGAGATCACCCTCAAAGAGGTGGTGCTTATCTTGGAATCGGATATTTTTTCGCAAGATTACCAAACACAAGACGAAGGATTAATACTCTTTTGGGATGCGTTACGTATAGAGATGGAGAAAGTGTTTGAAACCCCTCTGTCTGAACTTGCCAATTACCAGCAAAAAGTGAACCAAACACTTAATTTTTCTATATAGGAACGGATATGAATCATACGGTCGATTTTGATTATTTTAACACGATGCTCGTGCAAAGCGTAGGCTCAAAAGTAGGAGCTATCGCACCCACCATTACCCCTTCTGCTGCGTATGGATATGAAAATGCAGAACAGGCACAAGGTATCTTCTCTGGAGAAGTAGCCCTTCCATTGTATGCAAGAGTAGGGAACCCCACCAATGCCAAATTAGAATCGATCGTCGCGCAGATGGAAGGTGGCTTTGGTGCCATCGCAACCTCTTCTGGTATGGGTGCGATCGCCATGGTCTTAAGTGCATTGCTCAACAATGGAGATGAGATGCTTTGTATCGGTGGCTTTTTCGGTGGTACTTACTCATTGGTGAATGAAACGATGAAGCGTTTTGGCGTAAGCAATAGTTTTTGTGGTGTCGATGATTTCGATCATATCGAATCGACGCTCAAAAAAGGGGTGAAGATCGTGATGATGGAGAGTGTGGGAAATCCAAGTCTTAGGCTCCCGGATGTCCAACGCATCATCGACTTGTGTAATGTCTATGAAACGATACTCGTCGTAGACAATACAGCGACACCACTTCTCTTAAGACCTATCACGATGGGAGCAGATATCGTCGTTCACTCTTCGACTAAAAATATGTCTGGTCACTCTGCCGCTCTTGGGGGCATCGCTGTCTTTAGAGAAGTGAAGTCAGAAAATGAAAAACTCATGCATCCAAAGTATGGTGATCTTCATAAATTTGTACAAAAAATGGGTGCAAAAGCATTTATGCCCATCTTTAAAAAGCGTGCCATACGTGATTTTGGGATGACAGCCAATGCCTTTGGTTCTTTTATGACGATGACTGGGCTAGAGACACTTTCGCTTAGAGTAGAGCGTATCAACAAAAGTGTTGCAACCATCGTTGCAATGCTCGATGAAAAGTTGCCTAAGGGAGTGAGTGTGAACCATCCGTCTTTAAGTGCTAGTGTAGATCATGCACGTTATATGGCTGATTTTGCACAAGGGTGCGGACCACTCTTGACGATCAATACGGGGACAAGAGAGCGTGCCTTTAAGCTGTTGAATGG
>JBEAQM010000089.1:0-4068 GCA_041163845.1 Pseudomonadota bacterium
TGCTCGTAGACGTGAGAACCAACTATAAAATGACCAAAAATCTGAGTATAGATTTTGCTGTGACAAACGTATTTGACAAGATGTATGATTTGCCATTAGGCGGTATCAATGTTGTTGACTATACAGCAAGTACGTATACATCCGTAGCTGGTATCGGTAGATCAGCTAACGTTGCATTAACGTATAAATTCTAGTTAGTATCCCCACAATTTGAGTGGGGATAGTGTTTTCCTTTTATCATTTCTTACCAAGGAAGAGACACTTTTTTACCACATTTTCACAATACCAACCCCATTTTCAGAAAACTAAAAGCTTTTTATACTTTTTTCGTTATAATTAGTGGTATTTTTAACAAACTTAAGGAGTAGTCAATGGCATTATTTGATGATGTAAAAGAGGTAGTAGTAGAGCAACTAAACGTAAGCCCAGATGAGGTAAAAGAAGATTCTAAGTTCGTAGAAGATCTTGGAGCAGACAGCCTTGACGTGGTAGAGTTGGTTATGGCACTTGAAGAGAAGTTTGATATCGAAATTCCTGATGATCAAGCAGAAGCTATCGCAACTGTTGGCGACGCAATCAGATTTATCGAAAGCGTATAATTGAGTTCCCCTCGGGGAATTTGATAAACTATCTATTAGTATTTGTAAAAATATTAATATATATTTTATAGTTAAATATAGAGTGAAAGAAGAGGAGAATCAGTGAGAAGAGTTGTTGTAACGGGTCTAGGGATGATCAATGCTTTGGGGTTGGATAAAGAGAGTGCATTTCAAGCGATCGTAGAAGGAAAATGTGGTGTTCGTACGATCGAAAGTTTTGACATAGAAGGTCAAAGTGCGACGATCGCAGCAGAAATTCCTAATTTTGATGTGAATGATGTACTCGATCCAAAAGAAGCAAAAAAAGCGGATAGATTTATCCAGCTAGGATTGAAAGCAGCCAAAGAAGCGATCATCGATGCAAATCTTCCAGAAGATGTCAATCGCGAGCGTTTTGGTGTGGCATCTGCTTCTGGGATCGGTGGATTACCAAATATCGAAACCAACTCAGTGGTGTGTGCGAACAGAGGACCTAGAAGAATTTCACCTTTTTTCATCCCTTCATCACTGGTCAACATGCTAGGTGGATTTATCTCGATTTATGAAAACCTCAAAGGTCCAAACCTCTCTTCTGTTACAGCATGTGCAGCGGGTACTCATGCGATCGGTGAGGCAGCAAAATCTATCATGGTTGGGACGGCTGATAAAATGTTGGTGATCGGTGCAGAATCTGCCGTGTGTCCTGTAGGGATCGGTGGATTTGCAGCGATGAAAGCACTCTCTACAAGAAATGACGATCCTCAACATGCTTCTAGACCATTCGATGCGGAGCGTGATGGATTTGTCATGGGTGAAGGTGCGGGTGCATTGGTGCTAGAAAGTTATGACGATGCAGTCGCACGTGGCGCGAGAATCTATGGAGAGTTGATCGGATTTGGAGAAAGTGGTGATGCAAACCACATTACGACACCGACCATGGATGGACCACTTAGAGCGATGAAAGGTGCCTATGAAATGGCAGGTAAACCTAAAGTCGATTATGTCAATGCGCATGGAACGTCTACACCGATTAATGATAAAAATGAAACCGCAGCCCTTAAAGAGCTTTTTGGCGGTAAAGAGAATTGCCCACCAGTGAGTTCGACCAAAGGTCAAACTGGACACTGCTTAGGTGCTGCAGGAAGTATCGAAGCAGTAATCGCTTTGATGGCGATGCGTGATGGGATTTTACCTCCGACGATAAATTATACGACGCCTGATGAGAATTGTGATTTGGATTATGTGCCAAATCAAGCAAGAAAAGCAGAGCTTAATGTGGTGATGAGTAATTCATTTGGTTTTGGTGGTACGAACGGCGTTGTCATCTTCAAAAGAGTATAAGGACGAATCGATGGCAACCTATTTAGATTTTGAAAATAAGATAGAGAAGATACAAGAAGATATCGTATCTGCACATGCTGTTGGAAATCTTGAATCCGTTGCTAAACATCAAAAAGAGTTAGAAAAAGAGGTGCAAAGAACTTTTGGTTCGCTTTCTGACTTTCAAAAACTACAGCTTGCGCGTCATCCAGACAGACCGTATGCATTAGACTATATCAGGCTTTTGATGACAGATGCCTATGAGATACATGGGGACCGTGCATTTAGAGATGATCCTGCTATTTTGTGTTATATTGGTTGGATAGATGGACAAAAAACGATGCTTATCGGAGAACAAAAAGGGCGTGGGGTTAAAAACAAAATCAAAAGAAATTTTGGTATGCCAAACCCAGAAGGGTATAGAAAAGCGCTCCGTGCTGTCAGAATGGCTGAGAAGTTCGATATCCCTGTATTGATGCTTATAGACACTCCGGGCGCATATCCTGGTTTAGGTGCAGAAGAGAGAGGGCAAAGTGAAGCGATCGCTAAAAACCTTTTTGAATTTGCTTCTATGAAAGTGCCTATGATTTCTGTGGTGATTGGTGAAGGTGGTTCAGGTGGCGCACTTGCTATTGGTGTTGCTGATAAGTTGGCAATGATGCGTTATTCAGTATTTGCAGTTATCTCTCCGGAGGGGTGTTCGGCGATTTTATGGAATGACCCTTCTAAAGTTGAAATAGCGACAAAAGCGCTCAAGATCACTCCTAGCGACCTTTTGGAACATCGTTTGGTAGATGATGTACTCGATGAGCCACTTATCGGAGCACATAGAGATAAAGAGACAGCTGCTGCAGTGCTCAAAAAATATTTTTTACAGAGTGTGAAAGAACTTAGAGCACTTTCTACAGATGAAATGTTGGAAAAACGTTACCAAAGATTGACATCTGTTGGTGCCTTTAGCGAATAATTACGTTACTTTTATGATACATGATATAGCCCAAGCACTTGTAAATTACATTGGTGATTTGGGGTATATGGGTATCTTTCTTCTCATGTTCCTTGAGAGCACTTTTTTCCCTTTTCCGAGTGAAATTGTCATGATCCCAGCTGGGTATTTAGCTTTTCAAGGTGAAATGAATCTTTATTTAGTGATTGTTGTAGGTATTGTAGGTTCGATCAGTGGGGCACTTTTTAACTACTATATCGCGATATATTTTGGTAGGGCTTTTCTTTTACGGTATGGGAAATATGTTTTTATCAAAGAGGAAACGCTTCAAAAACTCGAAGCTTTTTTTGTCAAGCATGGAGAACTTTCCACCTTTAATGGGAGATTGATCCCTGGGGTTAGACAGCTCATTTCGCTCCCTGCCGGATTGGCACGAATGCATGTAGGAAAATTTATGTTTTATTCTGGCGTGGGCGCTGGTATTTGGGTGATTGTTTTGGCACTTTTAGGGTATATGCTTGGCTCTAATGAGGCGTTAATTTCAGAGTATCTTCATACTGCTACTATGATGGCACTTCTTTGTGTCGCATTGATCACACTTTTTTATATCGTTCGAAGTAAAAGAAGAAACAATATTTTGTAAGATTAGTACAAGAGCCAACTGACATATTTTTTCTTTTTAATCGGTGTTTTTTTCAATCCACTGAGTGCTTTATTGACTACACTGTGGTGAAGAGCGATATAAGATTTTGTTTCGGTGATGTGAATTTTCCCTATCTTTGAAGCATCTATCTCTATTTCCTTGCAGAGTGTACCGAGGATATCGCCTGCACGGAGTTTATTTTTTTTCCCTCCACTGATGCAGAGTGTATCGTATTGGGATACCATTGTATACGAAGCATCCACACGTAGTGCACTTAGCTCACCTTTTTTAGCTTGTGAAGTGATGTAGGCACACTTCTCACTATCGGTCTGACTGTAAAGTGAAAGGGCAATACCTTTTGCATCAGCACGACCTGTACGACCTATGCGATGGGTATACACTTCTTTATCAAAAGGGAGATCATAGTTCATCACAAGTGCGATATCTTTGATATCTAACCCCCTCGAGGCGACATCGGTCGCTACCATAATACGCTTCGATCCATTTGAAAAAGCGATGACAGATTCATTCCTCTCTTTTTGTTCTAAATCCCCATGGATATCGATCACAGAATCCCCATG
>JBEAQM010000090.1:0-3052 GCA_041163845.1 Pseudomonadota bacterium
TTGCGTTTGACCCGTCAGATGGGAGTCAATCTCGCTGGTGTAGATATCGTTTTGCAGCTCAAAGAGCAGATCGATGAGATGCAAGCAGAGATCGATCAGCTTAGAAGTGAACTGAGCAAAGCCAACCGAAATGGTTCAGTTCACTCCAGTAAAGCACTCGTGACGAAAAGTGCTTATGATATCATTATCTTTGAAGATTAGTTTTTCGCTATCTCTCTTACGAGGGTGCGAATAGAAGTTTCGAAACAAAGAGGCTATTTTTTAAAATACAGACATAAAGCTGTCAAATTAGCACGATATAGTTACATCTCTTAAAAGAGAAACCATCCCAAAAAATGTGTCGGGGATCAAAACTAGGACAATAAAACTGCATTATTTTGTTTTATTGCCTCATTAAAGAGGAGAAAAAATGAATCACCAAACCAATCGCATATTTTCAAAACCATTTCTAAAAACACTTTTCTGGAAACAGAATAAACACCACCAGCACGGGGTTCTGCTTCATACGCTCAGAGTCGCTTACCACACACTCAAAGGAAAAGACTTCAAAATGTTGAGTGCAGCACTCTTGCATGACATCGGCAAACCGGTTGTCTCTTACCAAAAAGAGGAAGATGTGGCATTGGGGGAGTACAGCTTCACCGACCATGAAGAGAAGAGTTACCAGATCATCAAAAGATGGTGGTGGATAAGTGACTACACAAAGATACTCGTCCGTTACCACTACCTTATACGCGACATCAGTAAACATCAGACAAAAGATCCGATCCGCTATCAAACAAAATTAGAAATTTGGGAGAGTTTAGATCCGCAGATCCAAGCTGACTTGAAACGATTTTTGCACTATGATGATCTTGGCAAAGGAACAGGTGCCAAATCATTAGCAAACAACTATAAGGAGAAGAGAAATGAACGATAAATTTAACAACGTACCCAAAGATGAAGGAGTTGCCACCCTCCTGCAAACGCAGATGAAATTCGATGAATATGATGTGCTCTATGAACAGTGGATTTGGGATGGCATCTATGGTGAGAGTATCATCTTCGTAGAAGCAGAACTTCCACACATGACAGATGAAGCGCTCGAAGATTTCGTCGCTGTGTCACCTATCGTAAAAGCGAAGGAGAACATCACCATCAGCAGAGGGAAGAACGGATATATCTTCGTAAACTTCAACTTTAAAGTGCTTGAAGATATGGAGGATGAGTAATGCATCTTATCCATCTGCCCCATTGTGGCGTCCAAATACCTGACAAATATATAAGCGACTATCTTTTAAGTCCTGAAGAGCTCGAAGCAAATGTCTATCAATATGCCGATTTATATACAGATGAATTGTATGCATCGTTATTTGATGCCTTTGGAGGGGTAAAAAGTGACTATTCAAGACTTTTTTTCGATCCTGAAAGGTTCTTTGACGATAGCGAGGAGCATATGCAGAAACAATTTGGGCTTGGGTGGTTTTATGAAAATGCGATACTTGAAAAGAAGTCATTAAGAACCACCAAGCATAAAAAAGAGATAGCCTCTTTTTATGATGCGCACCATGAAAAACTTAATGCGCTGACGCAAGAAAAATTAGACCAATACGGAAGATGCACTGTTATAGACTGCCACTCTTTCTCAAATGAGAGATACTGGTTTCATGACAAAGAGATCGAACTTCCGGATATATGCATAGGGTATGAACCCTATCATACAGATGGTGAGCTGATTGGAAAGGTGATTGAAATATTTTCTGAATACAAGATAGCGATCAATGCTCCTTATGCAGGAAGTCTGGTGCCAACAAATTACTGGAGAAAAGATGAGAGGGTTAAATCAGTGATGATAGAGATCAATAAAAAGCTTTACCTGAATGAAGATGGCAGAACCAAAAGCAACCATTTTGAAACAATGCAGAAAAAGCTAAATGATTTGGCAACAGCACTGAAAGATCAATCTTAGTGTTACAAACAGACATAATGCTGTCAAATACATTTTTTATACTATCTAAATCAAAAGCCGATTTAGATATGAAAATAGGAAATAAGATGGAAAAACTGATTATGATCATTTTGGGCATTGGAGTGATTATGGGTGTGTTTGGTATCGTCGGGATCGTATTTTCTGAGATCAACATAAGATAAGACTATAGCCTCAAAAAATGTGTCGGAGGCAACAACATAAAAGACAATGAATGATACTTGAACAAATTAAAGAACAACTTCAACAACTTAACCAAGAAAAGAGAAAAGCAGTAGCCCGAAAGTTGGGATACCGCGGATACAAGAGATTTCAAAAGACACTAGATAAACTGCTCAAGACACAAACGATCGAAGCATGGTTGGAAAATGCGCATTATGATCTAGTGTATACCGGTGAAGCGTTGATACGCGCACTGGTCAAGGTGCTTTCCCTCTCAGAAACGTTGTGTGATCAAGCGTTTGAAGCCTACGCTTTTTATAAACAGAACAAAGCACTCAATCGTCAACGCTGGATCTGGGTCAATACTAACTTCAGACGAAAAAATGAGCCTATCTTCATGCTTGCGTTTATGGAGCGCACCCGCAACTTTGGACTTAACCTTGATCCGCATCGAAGTTATGCACTAGAGGAAATTCTCCAGATGGTAAGCGAAATCGTCCGAAAACACTATATTGAAAAGCAAGGCAGATTAGGCGTTTGGGGAGAGATCCAAAACTACGTCTATTATCATGATGACGGTTCAAGATATGTTTTCGATGCGGAGGGAAAGATGATGGATGAACCAGTGGAAGTGAACGATAACAGAGCAATGCTGAAGCCCGATATCACTAAGTTGATTTAACGCATAAATTTTATTCAAATAAAACACAGACATTAAGATGTCGTTTAAATGGTTTATACTACTAAAAATGGAAATTTAAAGGAGTCTGAAGATGAGAAGAAGAAGTCGTAAAAGTAGCATGAATCCTATCGCTTTGCAAGAGATGGAGTCTGAAAGATTTTTAGAGTCATGGGTCTTGAAGATCATTCTTGATTTGGGCGGGCATAATGACTTTTTCCAGTCGCATGGGTTCAGGGAAGACT
>JBEAQM010000091.1:0-3274 GCA_041163845.1 Pseudomonadota bacterium
GTTCTCACAAAACAAAGAGGCATTTTTATTTGCAGTGACCCCTCCTCCTATACGGGGTATGAGTACCACAGGAGGATTTGAGCTTTATATCCAAAACAGAACAGGATCTGACTTTGGGACACTTAACAGTTATATCCAAGAGATAATAGAAAAAGCAAACCAACGACCTGAACTTCAGGGGGTCCGTACCACACTCAATACAAACGTCCCCCAATACATGCTCACTGTCGATGAAGACAAAGCCCATGCATTGGGGGTGACAGTCGCAGAGGTGTATGCCACGCTTCAAGCGACTTATGGGCGTGCTTATATTAATGATTTTAATCTATTTGGTCGCACCTATCATGTCAATTTGCAAGCCGATGCATCTTACCGTGAAGGGCTTAATGGTTATGATACGCTTTTTGTGAAAAGCACTACAGGGGATCTTATCCCTATTAGCACTATGATCACCATGACCCGTATCGTCGGACCAAGCGTGATCCAGCGCTTCAATATGTTCGATTCTGCAAGCATCTTAGGACAAGCAAAGCCAGGATACAGTTCGGGAGATGCCCTCAAAGCGATCGAAGAAGTTGCTAGGTCCATACTCCCTCAAGGATACACCCTAAGTTGGGGCGGTACTTCTTACCAAGAGAAAAAACTAGAAAAAAATAGCAATTTGGCTTTCGTATATGCTATTTTATTTGTCTTTTTGATCCTAGCGGCACTTTATGAGAGCTGGAGCATCCCTTTCGCAGTGATCCTTACCGTCCCTTTTGCCTTTTTTGGGGCAGTACTTGGATTGTGGTTACGCGGATTGGAGAGTGACATTTATTATCAAGTCGGACTCATCACCCTTGTAGGGCTTTCTGCCAAAAATGCGATTTTGATGGTAGAGTTTGCTATGCAAAAACACAAACAAGGAACTCCACTGCTCGAAGCGACGATCGAAGGGGCAAAAATACGTTTTAGACCCATCATCATGACCTCTTTTGCGTTTATTATGGGGGCATTACCTTTGGCATTTAGTATCGGTGCAGGGGCAAACAGCCGTCATATTATAGGTACTACAGTCTTAGGTGGGATGATCGCTTTGACACTCATCGGTATTTTCTTCGTGCCACTTTTTTATTATCTCATTATGCGATTAAAAACACGTATATCCCACCACGGGTAACATTCGTACCCCTCTGCCTTAAACTATTATGGTAAAATTTCAACCATTCAATGTTTAAGGGATCTGCGTGTTTAACCTCCAAAATTATTCAAACCAAAATATCAAAAACGACATCCTCTCAGGAGCACTCGTAGCAGTCGCACTTGTCCCTGAAGCGATCGCATTTGCATTTATCGCAGGGGTTTCTCCTGTGGTGGGTCTTTATGGTGCATTTATCATCGGTCTAGTGACAGCACTTTTTGGAGGAAAACCAGGGATGATCTCTGGTGCGACAGGATCTGTGGCGGTTGTTTTTGTGAGTATCGGTATCGCTGTGAGTCACATGTACCCTACACTAGACAAAGAAGCGCTTTCTATGATGGTGCTCCACTATATCCTTATCACTTCTATCTTAGCAGGTTTGATACAAATTGCAATCGGGGTTTTTAAGTTGGGTAAATTGATCCGACTTGTCCCCCAGCCTGCCCTTTTTGGGTTTGTCAATGGATTGGCAATCGTCATCGCTACAGCACAGCTCCCTTTTCTCGCACCCCAAAATAGTGATCAGTACCACAGTTGGATTACGCTGATACAAGCAAGCTTGAGCGAAAATACACTTATGTATATTATCATCCTTTTCACGATGCTCACCATGCACTTTTTGCCCAAATTGAGCAAGGCAGTCCCCGCTGGGCTTGTAGCGATTATCAGTGTCACACTGGTCACTTACTTCTTGCAGATAGATACGAAAACCGTAGGTGATTTAGCAGACCTTACAGAGGTTTCCCTGCCATCTTTTACCTTACCTCACTTTGAACTCTTCGCCACATGGGATTCACTCATGCTTATTGTCCCTACAGCGGTGATTGTCGCTTTGGTGGGGCTTATCGAGTCATTACTGACCCTCTCTGTACTCGATGAGATGGGAGGTGAACGCGGTTCTGGCAACCAAGAGTGTATCGCGCTAGGGGTAGGTAACAGTGCTTCAGGATTATTTGGTGGGATGGCAGGGTGTGCGATGATCGGACAGTCTGTGATTAATTTCACTTCAGGAGGACTTGGGCGCCTCTCCTCTTTTACGGCGGCTGTGCTGTTGATTATTCTTGTGGTGAGTTTTTCAGATGTCATAGCGGTGATACCCATAGCCGTCTTGGTCGGAATTATGTTTATGGTGAGTATCGGGACCTTTGAATTCTCTTCGCTTAAACGTATCAAATATATGCCACGTTCTGATGCTTTTGTCCTTATCGTTGTAACGATCATCACCGTCTTGGAAGATCTTGCTGTGGCTGTGATTGCAGGGATTGTGATCTCTGCACTCGTGTTTGCTTGGGAACATGCCAAAATCTCCGCACGTAGCTTCATCGATACACAAGGGAGAAAAATTTATGAACTTGAAGGTCCCCTCTTTTTCGCTTCTGTGACCTCTTTTAACGAACAATTTGACCCAATGAATGATCCCCAATCAGTGATCATCGATTTTAAAAAGGCACGGGTAATGGACTCTTCGGGTGCAGAAGCGATCGATGGTTTGACAGAAAAATATAAACAAGAGGGTAAAAAACTGATCCTTAGGCACCTTTCTCAAGACTGCAAGCGGATACTAAAAATCGCTGGACCTTTCTGCACTTACGAAGAAGACGACCCTACCTACAAAGTCGCTTCCAACATTTAGTCATCGATTTTATGGTATGATAGTTTCAAAGGAGCTATCATGTTCTTGCTAAAATCTCCCCTATTCGTAGGTTGTATGACCCTTTCTCTCATAGCAGGTCCTAAAGGATTTGAATACGATGGTGTTCCTGTCAAACACTTGAATCCTAAAGGGGAAATAGAATCGATTACTGTCAAACGGCATATCCCTCAAGTGTGTCAAAAATTACCGATCAATAATGAACTTGTTTGGACAGGCAATTATGCCCACAATAAAGTCCCAGAACCGTGCAAATCAACCTATGTCCATACGACAGGAAAACTCCTTCCGATGTTTCTGCATGAAGAGGTAAGTACTTATGGCGAATTAGAAGTATTGGCTTTTTTAAAACAGATGCAGCACAACGATCAGCTTCTACTTATCGATGGGCGTGAAGAAGAGTGGTTTACCTACAGAACCATCCCAGGTGCGATAAATATCCC
>JBEAQM010000092.1:0-5235 GCA_041163845.1 Pseudomonadota bacterium
TCATTGCTCAATATGAAGGTCTCAAACGTGGTTTTTATTCTGGATCTGTTGGATACTTTGCCTTTAATGGCAATATGGATTCAGCGATCACAATACGTACTGCACTCATTCAGCCAAATGCGATCACTCTGCAAGCAGGCGCAGGTGTCGTTGCTGACTCGAAGCCAGAATTAGAATACTTAGAAGTGAAAAACAAACTTGGTGCCCTTCTCTCTACACTTAAAGAGATGGAAACACTCTAAAGATGGGACAAAAACTCTTTGCTATTTTCGGCAATCCTGTTGCCCACTCCAAATCCCCTCTGATGCATAACTTTGCACTAAAGGGGTTGAACATCGATGGATGTTATGGTCGTTATCTCCTCGAAGATGGCAAAAAACTCAAAGAGAAGTTTCTGGCTTTAGGACTCGAAGGGATCAACATTACCGTACCCCACAAAGAAGCAGCCTTTAATGCATGCGATGTATTAGATGCTTTTGCACAAAAAGTTGGCGCGGTCAATACGATTGTGAGAAAAGAAGGAAAACTTTACGGATACAACACCGATGCTCCTGGATTTCTTAAAGCCATTGCTGAATTTAAAGCGATCCATACGATCCTTTTTTTGGGTGCGGGTGGCACTGCCAAATCAACCGCTGTTTTACTCAAAGAAGCGGGGTATAAAGTGAGCATTCTCAACCGAAGTGCCCAACGCTTAACCTACTTTGAGACCCATGGTTTTCAAACCTATACGTTTGACACTATCAATCATTTTACCTACGATATGGTCATCAATATGACTTCGGCGGGATTAGAAGATGAAAGCCTCCCAGCACCTGTAGAGATTATCGAAAAAGTCTTAGCTTCTACCAAGGCTTGTGTAGACGTCATCTATGGAAAAGAAACCCCTTTTCTAAAACTTGCCAAAGATCATCACAAACCCACTAAAGATGGCTCAGATATGCTCTTGTATCAAGGGATTATTGCCTTTGAACACTTTACGCAAGGCACATACCATTTTGATGAGATCAAACAACACATGCAAAAAGCATTCGAGTTGTGATCGTTTGATTTCAATTAACCTTTGCGTATTACAATAAAGCGATGAATGAGAATACAACAAGGTAGTATATGATCAATATTTTAATGATAGAAGACGATCCAGAATTTGCCGAGCTCCTTGGTGAATATCTTGCCCAATACGACATCAAAGTGACAAACTATGAAGACCCTTTTTTAGGGTTAAGTGCAGGGGTAAAAAAATATGATCTTATTATTTTGGATCTTACCTTGCCCGGTATGGATGGGCTGGAAGTGTGCCAAGAGTTGGTTGAAAAGTATGATATCCCGATTATTATTTCTTCCGCACGTTCAGATATCAACGATAAAGTTGAAGGATTTGCTTTAGGGGCAGATGACTATCTTCCTAAGCCTTATGATCCTAAAGAAATGTATGCCCGTATCATGTCTCTGCTTCGACGCTATTCCAAATCAGGAACCAACGAACCCACTGCCCCCAAAAGTGATTTTGAGCTTAAGGGCGATACGATCTACTTTAAGGGGGTTGCATTATCATTGACTCCAGCTGAGTTTGAAGTACTCTCATTGCTAATGAAACACCAAGGGATCACCCAATCTCGGGAACAGATCATCAACACTGCTGGAACGATGAGTATCGATTCCCAAGGGAAAAGCCTCGATGTTATCATCTCAAAAATACGTACCAAACTAGGCGACAACAAACGAATACAAGCCGTAAGAGGAGTTGGTTATAAACTGGTTTAATCATTTTTCACTCCGTAGCAAAATACGTCTGGTCTTTTTCTTGACCCTATTTTTGCTTGGTACACTTTTTGTTTTTCTTATCAAATACGACCATGCGTTGATAGAAGAGAGAAATGAAGCGCAGGAACATGCCATCTCTCACTACCTTTATAGCTATTACCTCAAGTACGGCAAGATCGATGAAGCGTACCTTGATGCCCAAAATGTATCACTTATTACTGATAAAGGTGCAATCGTCCAAATCGAACGTTTTTTTAAAGAAAAAGATGGTCAGCTTAAACGTTATGCAGTAGATACTTTTGAACTCAAACGGATTATCATCATCAACAACGAACGGTTTAAACTCATCCTTGAGAACAAGAACAAAACCCCTTTCCCGATCAAACGTATCATCGTATTTGCAGCCATTTTCATTTTGATTATTTTACTCTATCTTTGGATTATGAAAAGTTTTGAACCACTCTCAGAACTCAAAGGAAAAATTCAAACTTTTTCCAAAGGAAACTTAGATATAGACTGCAAAAGTGACAAAAAAGATGAAATTGGCGAAGTGGCTAATGAATTTGATCATGCAGTTGCCATGATACGAGAGCTCCTGCATTCGCGTCAACTCTTTCTTCGCGCTATTATGCATGAGTTGAAAACCCCTATCGCCAAAGGTCGTTTGGTGAGCGAAATGATCGAAGATGAGAAAAATAAAGCCAGAATGCACAGTATCTTTGAAAGACTCAACTTACTCATTGATGAGTTTGCAAAAATCGAAAAAATCACTTCTAAAAACTTTGATCTAACCATCAAGCCGTACAAAATGTCTGATTTAATCGAAGCCAGTGAAGATTTATTGATGGTAGATAACCCTCAGCGTCTCATCACACTAGATATCCAAAAAGATTATTCTGCCCAAGTGGACTTTGAACTCTTTACCTTGGTCATTAAAAACCTACTTGATAATGGAATTAAATACAGTACAGATAAACATATCACCCTCACACTGAATGAAAATCAACTCACCATCATCAACAAAGGTGAACCACTTAAAGAGCCTTTAGAGAATTATTTTAAACCGTTTCATGCCTCTAAAAAAGGGTTGGGGTTGGGGCTTTATATCGTGAAAAGTATTTTAGATATTCATAAAATGGAGCTATACTATCGCTATGAAGACGGAGAAAACATCTTCATAATACGATAAATTGAGGTTTCAATTTACTGGCTAATGTCCGAAAGCATAAAAGCAAGTTCTAATGCTTGAGAAGCATTAAGCCTTGGATCACATTGCGTATGGTAACGACTTGCAAGCCCTTCATCTGTAATTGCACAAGAGGTACTTCCAGTACATTCTGTCACGTCATTTCCTGTCATCTCCAGGTGGATACCTGCTGCGACCGTTCCCATCTCTTGGTGAATTTCAAAGAACTGCTTCACCTCAGAAAGAATATTATCAAAATCTCTCGTTTTAAATCCTGTAGAACTCTTCTCTACATTTCCATGCATCGGGTCACATGACCATACGACATTTTTCCCTTCATCTTTGACACGTTTGAGCAGTGCAGGGAAATACTCTCTAATCTTACTTGCACCCATACGAACGATGAGATTGAGTCTCCCCTCTTCGTTATTTGGATTGAGGGCATCGATAAGGGCGATAAGCTCATCTTCTTGCATACTTGGTCCTACTTTACATCCAATCGGGTTAGCAATCCCTCTAAAGTATTCAATATGGGCTTCACTCAAATCTCTTGTTCTGTCCCCAATCCACAACATATGTGCAGAACAGTCATACCATTCATTGGTATCACTATCAAGTCTTGTAAGTGCCTCTTCATAATTCAGAAGCAACGCTTCATGTGATGTATAAAGGGTTGTTTGATGGAGTTGAGGCATGGTTTCACTATTCAGCCCACATGCTGCCATAAACTTCATTGCATCATCGATTTTCGTACTGAGTTCATCATAACGCTTTCCAAGTGGGTTATCTTTAATAAAATCCAAATTCCACTGGTGTACTTTCGTCAAATCAGCCAAACCACCTCTTGAAAAGGCACGCAAAAGGTTCAATGTAGCAGCTGACTGATTATAGGCTTTGAGCATGTTGTCTGGATTTGGGACCCTTGCCTCTTGGGTAAACTCGATACTATTGATAATGTCTCCACGGTAACTTGGCAACTGTACACCATCGATCTCTTCAAAATCAGAAGATCTTGGCTTAGCAAATTGACCTGCGATACGCCCCACTTTCACCACTGGTTTGCCCATGCTGTACATAAAAACCATATTCATCTGAAGCATAAGCTTAAAAAGGTTCTTAATATTTTTTGCATTGAAGTCCGAAAAACTCTCTGCACAATCTCCACCCTGAAGCAAGAAAGCTTCACCACGACCTGCTTGTGCAAGCTTCTCTTTAAGTCGTCTAGCTTCACCCGCAAAAATAAGCGGTGGATAAACCTTCAGCTCTTTTTCTACTTTTTGTAGTGCTTCTTGATCGTGATATGTAGGTTGTTGTTTGATGGGAAAACTTCGCCAACTACTTGGAGTCCAACTCATAACCTGTCCTTAAAAATAAATTGGATGATTATAGCCAAAAAAGATAAAACCCCCTTATTCACAGGGTGAAAAAGGGGTGAATAACTTTACTTTATAGTTGTGATAAGTTTTTATTTTTTTGCGACAAAGGTGACAAAATTTGCCCACTGAAATATCGTCTCTATGCCCTTAAAACCAGCATCTTTACACATTTGGATGTTCTCTTGAATAGTGAAAGGAACCAACACATTTTCTAACGCTTCACGCTTCTGCGCAATCTCATAATCACTGTACCCTTTTTCCCTTTTATAGGCATAGTAGATATCGATCATCTCTTTGTCAAGTTTTTTGTCTTCGAATGTTACTTTTTCAGAAAAGATAAAGACTCCCTCTTCTTTCAAACTTGCATAGAGTTTTTTCACCAGTTCGAGTCGTTGCATCGGACGGATAAACTGAAGTGTGTAATTAGAGACAATGACCTCTTCCTCTTCATAAGGATAACACAACATATCAGCAAGTTCCAAAGAAATATCGGCTCCAAATGCTTGACACTTCTGCTTCGCTCTAGCGACCATCGCTTCAGAATTGTCGATCCCTTTTAGTGCAAGTTTGAGATCCATTTTACTGTGCAGTTCTAAAAGAAACTTCGCAGTCGAAGAGCCTAAATCAAGCACTTTTTTACCCTCTTTTTGCTCAGTGAGTATTAAAGAGATAATGAGTTTTCTCACCTCATCATAAAAAGGTACCGATCGACTAAGCATATCATCAAACACCGAAGCGACGGCTTCGTCAAACTCAAACTTTTTTTCTATCGGTTTTTCAAATACTTTATCTTCCATCGTTTCTTTCTTTACCTTTCAAGTCAAATCAATCTTGTTTTCGCATACGTTATGTCATTTTCGATCGCTGTTTTAAGTGCTTCTAGGGAATCAAATTTCTGATTCTCACGGA
>JBEAQM010000093.1:0-2741 GCA_041163845.1 Pseudomonadota bacterium
ACCTTAAAGGGTTCAAGGTAATGACTAACCGCCCTTCCAGCAGTCCATCCTGTACGTTCAATATCAAGATCATAATACCCCAAAGAACGCCCTATTCGCAATCCCGTCGCAGCATTATTGCGCGACAAAATGATCACTTCGATCAGTTTGTTGTCAAATTTTTTATTAATCGCAAGTAAATTTTGGACAAACCTAAACCCAGAACCTCTTTCCAGGGGATCATTAAGATGCTCTATTTGATATTTATAGTAGCTTTCTAACCCCTCTTTATCGAATAGTGCATTCTCTTCTTCTAGATCAAATAGTGCGCGAGAAGAGATAGCAATCACAAGCTTTTGTGTTAAATCATAAGCCATCATTTTCCTTTTATATTTGAGGTATTGTAGTCTAATTATCTTTATGCAGATCAATAAATATGTCAATTTGTCATATTTTAATCCTTTGACTTTCACTGTATTTTACAATACCCCTATGTATACCAAGAAAAAAGAACGTTTTTATATCTCAGACCTCGTAGAAGATCCCGCTGTAAGCTACCCCTCTTATTATATATTAAGTGACTCTATGCAAAAAAATGAACTATTGCATACCGCGTTAATCGCATTGCATCGATTTGATTTTGTCTATTATGAGCAGCCTAAAACGTATGAAGATATTTTCGCTATGCTTCATAATGGGATGTTCCCTATATTTAAAGAAAAATACATTGTGGGATACTTTGGCAATAAAATGATGTACCTAGAGGTAAACGGATGGAAAAGCATGCCTGTGACCGAAGAGGTATTTCAGTTGGAAGCATGGTTAGTGTGTTAATTTTAACAAATTTTTATTATAAGTCTATATTTTAAGATAAATTTTATCTTATTTAGATATCATTGCGTATATCTTAGGTGTGGAAGTTTTATTTTCCTCCTTTTTAAACAAAACACCAAACTATCATTAAATAAACCTACCCCCATTCACACCTAAGATAGATTACGCGCGATATCCTCTCAAAACATCCAATACATTCGTCGCATACGCCCCCTTAGGCAATACAAAACTTAACTCATAATGTGCTTTTTCCTCTACATAGGTTTTAGTGATCTCTGTCACTACGATCCACGCATAACGTCTTATACCATCTACGGCAAGTGCTTCTTGAAAAGGTGCTTCGATCAGACCAGCCACTTCTTTGGCTAAGTGTGCTTTACGCCCAGGAAGCAACCCGGTGGGAGCGATATCTTTTTGACTGAAACGGTGTGACTCCACCTCAAGATCCTCGACATCAAACAAACGTCCATAAGGGTAATGCATCATCACATCCCCTTTTAAAAGCTTGAAAAAATGCTCTTGGGTTTTCGTGTTAGATAGGGTCCCTTTAGGTAGTTTTAAAATCTCTTCCGTTTCATGTTCTGTAAATTTCTCTAATAAATGATTGATCTCCATCCGCTTAGAGAGCCAGTGATTAAAAAGATAGCTCTGATACGCACCGATAAGAAACTCTTTTGTTTTAGGATCGCGTATCTTAAGCTTCCCTTCTAAAATCTTTTTGCCCTCTTCCCAGTTGTTCCCATCGATGCCGAAACGTTGGATCCCAAAATAGTTCGGCACACCATACGCTTTGATCCATTTTAGCGCAGAATCTAGCTTGTCTTTTTGTACACCCAGTACTTTTTTAAGGCGAATTTTAAAACGATTCCCCTTGAGGTGCCCTACCCGTATTTTATTGTTGTGACGGACTTTAGAGAGGATTTTGATCTTCTCATGGACAAATGTTGCGAGTTTCTCTTCGTGCACCGCTAAGATAGAGATATGCTGTATGGTCATCGCATGCTTATCTTTGAGTCCGGCATACCCTATATCTCTTCTTCGTATCCCTAAATGGTTTGAAATGACATCTAGCATCTCCCAGGTGGTCATCTCTTTTTTACGTACTTTCAACACCAAATGCTCCCCCTGCTCTGTAAATGGATAGAGCGGTATCTCTTCGACTGTGAAATCCCGTGCAGAGGGGTTAAATACAAATTGATTTTTAAGGTGGAGTGGATAGATTAGTTGCATGGGATACTTTCTAGAATGGAATAATAGTGCCATTTTATCTTAAAGGGGTTGCAATTTTAGTTAAATCGAGTATAATCCACACCATTATGAAGTTTGAAGAGAAAAAAGTAATTTTATTTGACCTAGATGGGACACTCATAGACAGCGCTCCTGATCTTGCGTCTGCAGTCAACCAGATGTTGGTGGAGATCGGTCTCTCCCCTTTTGAAGTAGATACGATCCGTTATTGGGTAGGCAATGGTGCACAAATGCTTGTGAGTCGTGCACTTTCTGGCTCAAAAGAGGTTAATCCATCGCTTGATCAGAACGATATCCAAAACGCTTTGGAGATCTTTTTTTCATATTATCGTCAAAACCTTGCAATCCATACGACGCTCTATCCCCACGTTAAAGAAACACTCCAAACACTACACACACGTGGCTACAGGCTCGCAATCGTCACCAATAAACCCTATGCATTTGTGGAGCCTATTCTTCAAGCGCTTGAGATAGTCACTTTTTTCGAATTTTGGATCGGTGGAGATTCTTTAGAGAAGAAAAAACCAGATCCCCTTCCCCTATCTCATACAGTACAAAGGATGCAAACTACCATTGAAGCATCGATTATGGTGGGTGATTCTAAGAATGATATACTCTCTGCCAATGCCTTATCCATGGACTCCATAGGGCTCACATATGGGTATAACTATGGTGAAAAA
>JBEAQM010000094.1:0-4198 GCA_041163845.1 Pseudomonadota bacterium
AGCTTGATAAAGTAAATCAAACAAACAATGCACAGTTTAAATTTGTTTATGAAAAATATACAGTCAACGGTAAAATCACCGGCAGCCCAAACGATCCTCAGGTGACACTTGACACGTCAGCGCTTTTGAAAGATAAATTAGATGAGAAGCTACAGCAAAAACTTGACAAAGCATTAGGTGGTCAGGTTGGGAGTCTTTTAAAGGGGCTTAAATTTTAAGGGGGTGAAGTTGATCACCTTTTTTTTAAGAAAAGGTTGATTATACTTCCTTAATTTAAAAAATGATAATAGTTATCATCTTCAAAAGGAGGCAGTGTGAAAAAAATTACGATTGCATTGGCGGGGCAACCTAATGTAGGGAAAAGTTCACTCATTAATGCCATATCCAATGCCACTCTCAAGGTGGGAAATTTTGCTGGGGTTACAGTAGATAAAACAGAAATTGCATTTACTTTGTGCGATGAAAAAAGTTGTACAGAATATGAAGTTCATATTATTGATTTGCCAGGCGCTTATTCGTTAACTGAATATACGATTGAAGAGAAAGTGACGAAAAGTTTTCTTCAGAGTGATGAATACGACATTATTGTGAATGTGGTTGATTCTACGAATTTGCAACGTAATTTGCTCTTTACGACACAATTGCTAGAGACAGGTAAAAAAATCATTGTTGCACTTAATATGGATGACGAAGCAAAAAAAGAGGGTATTTTCATCGATGAAAAACAGCTTTCAGCCATCTTGGGGGTGCCATGTGTGAAAACCTCAGCAGCCCAAAAGCTAGGAGTAGAGAGTCTCAAAGAAACGATCGTCGCCCTTTATGAAGAGGAAGAGAGCAAAGCGAAAGTGGTCTATAGTTATCCCATCGAAGAGGAGATTGAGTCGATTGTCTCATTTTTGAAGGAAAAGCAATACAAAAGCACTATCCCCTACAGGCAATTGGCAGTACGTCTTTTGCAAGAAGATGTGGATGTGTATAAAAAAATGCATGATGAGCCTATATGGATAGAGATGCTCCCCTTAGTAAGAGAAGGGCTAAATCATCTTTATTTGCACAATGATACCAAAGATATCGATCAAATATTTGCCGACGAACATTTTGCTTTTGCCAAAGGGGCACGGATGGAAGTGATGACGGTAGAGAGAGCGAAAGTAAAAAATTTGACCCAAATGATAGACAATTTGTTGATCAATAAAATACTCGGTATTCCACTTTTTCTTTTTTTTATGTGGGGGTTATTTCAGCTTACATTTGAACTGGGCTCTATTCCGATGGAATATATTGATGGATTCTTTGGATGGTTTGGGATGCAAGTGAAGACGGTATTGGGTGAAGGGGAAGCAAGCTCTCTCATTGCAGATGGTATGATCGCAGGTGTAGGTGCTGTTGTGTTGTTTTTGCCGAATATTTTAATCCTCTTTTTGGGAATTGCATTGCTTGAGACGACAGGGTATATGAGCCGTGTTGCTTTTTTGCTGGATGGTTTTTTTCATAGGTTTGGTTTGCATGGAAAGAGTTTTATCCCTTTGGTTACGGGATTTGGGTGTTCTGTTCCCGCATATATGGCAGCGCGTACACTCAAGAATGAAAAAGATAGATTGATTACACTGTTTATTATAGGGTTTATGAGTTGTGGTGCGAGATTGCCTATTTATGTGTTGTTTACTGGGGCATTTTTTGCACCTCAAAAAGCGGGAAATATTTTGTTTCTTATTTATCTTTCAGGCGCTATTTTGGGATTGCTTGCGGCTAAAGTATTGAAGATGTTTGTTTTTAAGGGCAATGATGAACCCTTTGTGATGGAGATGCCTAAATATCGATTGCCCTCTTTGAAATTGATTACGCATACGGTTTATGGACAAGCTAAATCGTATCTCAAAAAAGCAGCGACATTTATATTGGCAGCCGCGGTTTTGATCTGGTTTGCGAGTAATTACCCTAAAAATGAGATGCTTGAAGCGGTGTATATGACCAAAATAGAACAAGCCCAAAGTGATGAGATGAAAGTAGCATTGCAAAATCAACTTTCGATGCATCTGCTTGAGGAGAGCTATCTAGGGAAGATCGGGCATGGTTCGGAACCGTTTTTTGCTCCCCTTGGATTTGATTGGCGTATGGCAGTGGCACTGGAGACTGGATTGGCAGCCAAAGAGGTAGTGGTTTCTACATTGGGGGTATTGTACGCCCTTGGGGATCAGGTGGATGAAGGAAACGAAGGGTTGATCTCAAAAATACGAGAGAATATCCCATTTCCATCCGCCATCGCTTTTATTGTTTTTGTGATGATTTATTTGCCTTGTTTGGCAGCTTCCATGGTATTTACTAAGGAGGCTGGGGGCTGGAGGTATTTGGGATATTTGTTTATCATGACAACTACAACGGCTTGGATCTTAAGTTTTATGGCGTATCATATGACATCATGGGTGATAGGAGTTTAGATGGTTTTAAGCGAGTTGCATAAAGGCGATACCGCCCAAATCGTTCAGGTACATGCAGATAAAGCATTAAGAGATAGACTTGTCTCTTTGGGGGTGATGCGTGGAGAAACTTTATTGCTCAAAGGGTGTTCTTTGGCAAAGCAAACCATAGAGATAGAGGTGGGTTCAACACTCATTGCACTTCGAAAAGAAGAGGCAAACAAAATCGAAGTTGAGCCTTTAGGGTAAAGAGATAACCGTGTTTCAGTATGCTATTGCACTCACCGGAAGTATCGCGACAGGGAAAAGTACAGTAGTCTCGTGTATCAAAGAACAAGGGTTTCATGTGATTGATGCTGATACGATTGCGCATCAGATACTCGATCAACACTCTCAAGCGATCGTAGCATTATTTGGAGAAGCAGTTGTGAAAGATGAGAAGATCGATAGGAAAGCGTTGGGTGCGCTAGTATTTGCTGATCCACTACAGCGTAAACAGCTTGAGGCACTCCTTCATCCGCTTATTTTTGATGAGATCAAACGTTATGCGCAGATAGAAGAGCAGCAAAAAAAAATTTACTTCATAGATATCCCCCTTTTTTTTGAAACCAAACGTTATCCCATCGAAAAATCGCTCGTGGTGTACGCTACAAGAGAGCAGCAGTTAGAGCGTTTGATGGCACGTGAAGGATACACCGAGCAAGAAGCCAATCAGCGTATCGACGCACAAATTCCTATAGAAGAAAAAGTAAAGTGGGCTAGTTATGTTATAGATAATAGTGGTACACTTATGGAGTTAAAAGCGCAATGTAAACGTATCATAGAGGAGATAGGTGTATGACAGTGACAAAATACTCAGCCAATGGAAATGATTTTGTGATGATGATCGCACAAAATAAAGCGGATAGATCAGAGTTGGCACGAAAATTATGTCATCGCCAAAATGGTGTAGGGGCTGATGGATTGGTCGTGGTGTTGCCACATCCAGAGTATGATTTCGAGTGGGAGTTTTATAATGCCGATGGGAGTGTCGCCCAGATGTGCGGGAATGCGAGTCGAGCAGTGGCGCATTTTGCTATAGAAAAAGGGATAGCCAAAGAGAACAAAACAGAATTTTTGACTGGGGCAGGGGTGATCCGTGCGACTATCAACGGATTTTACGTCGTGAGTGATATGGTAAAACCAAAAATCATGCAGACGAACATCCAAGAGGGGGGTGAGCAGTGGTGGCTGATCAACTCTGGGGTTCCCCATCTGATGGCAGTGCGAGAGAATATCGACGATTTTGACATCGAGCAAGCGCGTGCTCTAAGACACAAATACAATGCAAACGTCAATATCTGTATGCTCAAAGAAGATGCCCTTTATGTCCGTACCTACGAGCGTGGCGTGGAGGATGAAACACTCGCATGTGGGACAGGAATGGTGGCGTGTTTTATTCGGTTGCACGAAGAACAGAAGGTTGCTGATGAGGTGAAAGTGTATCCTAGAAGTGGGGATGAGCTTTATGTAAGTTATGAGCATGGGGTATACCGTTTTGGTGGACAAGTGACAAAGACATTTGTCGCTGAAACATTTATCTAATTTGAAAGAGACAATAATGCGATATCTAGTAGTAATGGTGACGGCAACGGTATATTTGCTTTCAGATGCTTTTACGCAATCGGTAGCAGATTACCACCATCATAACTATATCCAAGCACTCAATGGTTTTTATGCGCTAGCCAAGCAGGGAGATCCCCGCGCGGAATATAATTTAGGTCTGATGTATGCCAATGGAA
>JBEAQM010000095.1:0-3320 GCA_041163845.1 Pseudomonadota bacterium
TCAAAACTATCTACGGTGATGGCATGATCAGAGACTACGACATGGACATCGATATCAGAAGGGAGATAGTGGATGAACTGTTTCCCCAATTGTACCCCACTGGCACCTGTGATCGCTACAACAAGCTTCATGTTTGACCTTCTATGGTTTATTGGAGTGATTATAGCAAAAGAAGTTAAGAGTTTGTGATTTTGGGTGTGGAGCGGGCGAAGGGATTCGAACCCTCGACAGCCTGCTTGGAAGGCAGGAACTCTAGCCACTGAGCTACGCCCGCAACAATTTGAAATTTATGTTTAAGATTGGTGGTACCGCAGGTCGGATTCGAACCGACACGCCCGAAGGCAGAAGATTTTGAGTCTACCAAGTCTACCAGTTCCATCACTGCGGCATCTCTACTGAAGATGTAGAGGGGGAATTCTACAGAGGTTGTCCTTAAAAAATGGTTAGAAAAAAGATAATTTTTTGGTGTTTCAAATGTCATTTTGACACTTTTCAAAGATGGCTTATATTAATTTGTTATAATGGCTCCATTATTTTTACCCTAGGAAGAAAATTGAGAATCACAATTATCATTACAGCGATCTTGTTTATCTATGCTGCCTTTTCAACGATATTTCATGAAACAGCGTTGGTGGGAGATGTGGGGAAAAAGATTGGTGAAGTGAATTTATCTCTTTTTGGTGACCTTGCGTATGTTAACTTTTTTGTCCTTTTTTATCCACTTTATAAGCTTTATACCCACCCTTACGAGAGAAAAAACATCGATTTTTATTTGGGATGGACACTGTTATTAATCGCATTGATACTATTTAGCTCCTTGGTTCTTGAAGGGGCAAATAGAGGCTTTTTAGGGATTCAAATCGTAGAATTTTTACAACCCCTCATCGGTAAAGCAGGATTGTGGCTTTTATGGTTGATGGTATTTGCCCTTTCTATGGTATTTATTTTAGACGATGAATTTAAGTTTTCACAGTTGAAGTATAAAATGCCAACACTCGCTAAGATCACTCTCCCTTTTGCTTCGATCAAGTCAGTGTTTAGTGCCGTTGGCAAAGTGGTTAAAAAGCTTTTAAAAAATCCTTTTGCTTCCCCTTCGATGGAAGAAGAGATGATGCCGGTCTTAGAACAATCAACCCAGATAAAAAGTGTCAAAAAAAAGACGTCTGAGGCTTTTTTGGCATCGGAAACTATACTTGCCGCAGATGAGATAGATGATCCTGTCTTGAATGAAATCATCGAACTGGAACATGAAATGGAGGAACATAATCCTACGTTTAAAAGTAGTTCACATGTACAAATCATCAGTGAGCTTGAAGAGAATTCCAAACTGATGGATCAGATCGATAAAGGGAAGCTCAATCAGCCTAAAAATTTCAAACTACCTAAACTTGATTTTTTACAAAAAGCACCTAAAATGAGTAAAAAGATCAACGAAGCAGAGATCGATCAAAAGATTGAAGAATTGCTTGCTAAACTTGAGCAGTTTAAAATAGAAGGGGATGTCGTACGTACGTATAGTGGACCATTGGTAACGACATTTGAGTTTAAACCAGCCCCCAACGTGAAAGTCTCTAAAATCCTCAACCTCCAAGATGATTTGGCAATGGCACTTTCAGCAGAGACGATACGTATCCAAGCGCCTATTCCGGGACGCGATGTGGTAGGGATCGAGATCCCTAATGATACGATAGATACGATTTATCTGCGTGAAATTTTAGAGAGTGATCTTTTTAAAGAGTCAAGCTCACCTTTGACTGTCGCTTTGGGAAAAGATATTGTCGGTAAGCCTTTTATTACAGACATTAAAAAGCTTCCGCATCTTCTTATTGCTGGTACGACAGGATCGGGGAAATCGGTGGGGATTAATGCCATGATTCTCTCATTGCTTTACCGAAATGATCCGGATCATTTAAAATTGATGATGATTGATCCTAAGATGCTGGAATTTTCTATCTATAATGATATCCCACATTTAATCACGCCGGTGATTACTGAGCCTAAAAAAGCGATCGCAGCACTTGCTAATATGGTTGGGGAGATGGAGCGTCGTTATAAATTGATGGCAGAAAATCGTACGAAAAATATCGAAAACTATAATGAAAAAGTAAAAAGCGATGGTTCTGCAAAAACGATGCCTTATATTGTAGTTGTCATTGATGAATTGGCTGATTTGATGATGAATGGAGGTAAAGAGGTGGAATACTCTATCGCACGGTTGGCACAAATGGCACGTGCGAGTGGTATCCACCTGATCGTGGCGACACAGCGTCCTAGTGTCGATGTGGTTACAGGGCTTATCAAAGCAAATCTCCCTTCTCGTTTGAGCTATAGGGTAGGGCAACGTATCGATTCTAAAGTGATCTTGGACCAAATGGGTGCAGAAAGTTTGCTTGGGCGAGGTGATGCACTATTTACACCACCAGGTGCTACCGGGCTAGTGAGACTTCACGCCCCATGGAATACAGAAGAAGAGATTGAGCAAGTGGTCGAATATCTCAAGGCACAGCGTTTGCCTGAGTATGATGAGAGTTATCTTGTCGCAGGAAGTGTAACCGAAGGTGGCATAGATAGTGAAAGCGATATAGAATTAGACCCTCTGTATGAAGAGGCAAAATCGGTCATTTTAACCGACAATAAAACCTCTATTTCTTACCTCCAACGCAAGCTTCAAATCGGATATAACCGTTCTGCAAATATCATTGAACAGCTTGAAGCAACAGGTATTTTAAGCGCTCCTAATGCAAAAGGGAATAGGGAAATTCTCTAACCCTTTTTTCTGTAACTAAACGATACAAAAAAATTATCTCTTTCATATCTTTACGTTATCCAAAAAAACACAAACCATTTTTTTGTTACTATCTGTCATACAAAATTTTTATGAAAATAGGAGACCATAATGGCCTTAATTGAAGAATATAAAGCACATACCGCTGAGCGTGAAGCACTGGGAGTACCACCACTTCCACTCACACCAGAACAAGTAGCAGCACTTGTTGAATTGTTAAAAGTTTCACCTATTGCCGATGAAGCATATGCGATGGATATGTTTGAAAACAAAATCCCAGCAGGGGTAGATGATGCAGCCTATGTAAAGGCAGCATTTTTAAATGATGTGGTACAAGGTAAGACAAAATGTGATGCGATCACTCCAGTTAAAGGGTGTGAAATTTTAGGAAAAATGCTTGGTGGGTTTAACGTCACGCCGTTGGTTGAAGCATTAAAACTTGGTGGAGACGTTGCAAATGCAGCAGCAGAAGAGCTTAAAAACACCCTTTTGGTCTATAACTCATTTAATGATGTAAAAACATTGATGGATCAAG
>JBEAQM010000096.1:0-3252 GCA_041163845.1 Pseudomonadota bacterium
GTACCGTGTTTTTGGAACATCTTTGCGAAAAGATCGATCATTTCACGACTACCTGTGTCCAACATTACTGTATTGATACCGCGAGAGAGCACTTGAAGGTTTACATCTGGACCTACGATCTCCCTGAAACCATCCATCATTTTAAATGCATTTTCTTGTAAGTAGAAAAAGAGTGATTGGAATCTCGCACCACCACCAAATTCAAAGTGGGTAATTCCTGCTTTTTTCGCTGCTTCTACTGCAGGAAAAAAATCATCCATTAATACACGCCCTCCAAAGACAGATTGGAATCCATCCCTAAAAGTAGTGTCCATTATATCTATATATTTTTTAGCCATTTACGATACCTTTGTTATGATTGTTTACGAAATTCTGTGATTGCTGCGATGATTGCTGCGACATGATGCCCTTTGTTCTCTTCTATACTCGTTGTGGTTGTGGGTGAAGATGTTGAAGAAGGGGTTGAAGAGGCTTGCGTAGAGAAAAATTTATTAATTATTTTCGCTTGAAGCTTCATGACTTGAATCATTACGATTAGAAAAACGTACACTACCAACATTCCTAGTAGCATAAACTTTATACTTTCGCCTACGATATGTATTTCCATTTTAGACTTACCTCATTATAATAAGTTGACACATTTTAAAATAGTTTTGCTTGAGCCAAGGTAAAAAAAAGACTATCTTCTCTTTTTTCTACGATTTGTGTTTCGTGTGGTTTTTTGTTCACACACATAAGCTTCCATCATCTCATCCACAGACTCTTGATCAAAACCGATCTGAGATCCCATATTTTGCTGTTCTTTTTCGATCACATAGGAAAACAGTTTTTCCAATAACAATCTTTGATCCATCTCACCAAAAGAGTTCATCAAAGAAGCAACCTCTGGTGCTACTTCAATGTCTCTTATTTTTTCTACCAAATATTCACGCTGATTGTCATCTAACCCACCATTATTAATCGTCGCTAAACGCATTTCAGCACCTACCTCTTTTTGGATACGCTGCAGCTCTCTAAACTCTTCAGTAGTTACCAATGTGATCGCTTGTCCACTTTTTCCTGCACGTCCTGTACGTCCGATGCGGTGGACATAACTTTGCGGATCAAAAGGGATATGGTAGTTGAATACATGGGTCACATCTTTTACATCCAATCCACGCGCTGCAACATCCGTCGCCACCATGATCTTAATCTGTCCACGTCTATAGGCTTTAATGATCACTTCTCTATCCATTTGTTCCAAATCACCATGTAATCCTGCGACATTAAATCCAAGCGCTTGAAGATGCTCTGTAAGACGATCAACTTCTCTTTTCATACGACAAAAAATGATACATTTATCGGTCTCTTCTGTCTCGAGCAGTGTGACGATGGCATCATCTCTTTGACTCTCATGGATCATATAGTAGCGTTGTTCTATCACGTTATTTGTCGTCTCTTCTTCTCCTACGACAGAGATAAACTCTGGTTTATATAGGATACTGTTTGCCAACTCTTTAATAGGTGCTGGCATCGTCGCAGAGAAAAGTAATGTCTGTCTGTTTTGAGGGATATAATCAAATATCTCTTTAATCTCTTCCAAAAATCCCATATCAAGCATCTCATCTGCTTCATCTAGGATCACAATCTCTGGATTGAAGCTATCGATTTTCCCTTTTTTATAAAGGTCTTTGAGTCTACCTGGTGTGGCGACGACCACTTGCACCCCTTTATGGATGAGTGCTATCTGACGTCCATACCCTACACCACCATAAACGGTCAACGTACGGATACCAGCAAAACGTCCCAAATGATACAACTCATCCGCTACCTGTGTCGCCAACTCTCTTGTAGGTGTAATCACTAACGCTCTTTCAATCTCACCTTTGGCGATCTTGTCCATCATCGGCAAACCAAAAGCTGCCGTTTTTCCCGTACCCGTATGGGCTTGTCCTACCATATCGCTTCCATTGGCTATGATAGGAATCGCCATCTGTTGGATGGGACTTGGCTCTTTAAAGCCTGCTATTTTCACACCTTTAGCTAACTCAGGGTGAAAATCAAATTCACTAAATTTCATTCTATACCTTTAATTACGTCCAAATATCTTTGAACTTAATAAAGCCTCTTTCAAGAAGAGACTCTATAAATTCAATCCCTACATCACTAATAATATGATGCCAAATAAAATTCTATAAACCCCAAACGACACAAAAGTAAATCGTTGAATAAACGATAAAAAGAGTTTTATCGTGATATACGCTACCACAAATGCCGTTATAAAACCTACCACAAACACACCCCAATGCACTTGGATAAATTCATGGTAGTGCTTCAAAATGTCATACCCAGTCACAGCACCCATCACAGGGATGGCTAAAAGAAAAGAGAATTCCATAGACGTTTTTCTATCAAGCCCCGTAAGCAATCCTCCGATTATCGTGGCTCCGGCACGACTCGTTCCTGGTATGAGAGAAAAAATTTGTGCAATACCAATCCATAGTGACTGCTGATAACTCACCTGCTCCACATCACACACATGCGATGCTTTTTCTTGATAAAAATGCTCCACGATCAAAAACACTACCCCACCAACAATAAACATCCATGCAACAATCTGGACAGTAAAGAGTGCTTTGACCTCATCTTTAAAGATAAATCCTACGATCGCTAAGGGTAAAAATGCTACAAAAAGTTTTTGCCACAATACCCTTTTTTGAAAAGTCACTTTCTCTTTATAAAGTAGCAAAACAGCCAGAATCGCGGCAAACTGGATGATCACTTCATAGGCTTTCATAAGTGCATCTTGAGAGACACCTAAAAATTGACTTGCTACGATCATGTGTCCGGTGGAAGAGATGGGTAAAAACTCTGTAAACCCTTCGATAATACCTATAATAATCGCCTGAAAAAAATCCAATCTTTCCCCTTAAATCATACCGGCAAAATAACTCTCGTCTTTTGCCAAAAGCGCTTGCGGTGTCCCGCTATCGACGACCCTACCATCTTCAAGTACGTAAATCAATGCTGCACTTTTAATCGTGCTAAGCCTATGTGCGATCGTAATCACTGTTTTCTCTGCCAAAAAAGGCTGCAACGCATCAAAGAGTTTCACTTCTGTATGGACGTCCAATGCAGAGGTCGATTCATCGAAAATCACCACTTTAGGATCCGACAAAATCATCCGCGCTATCGCAACCCTCTGCCGCTGTCCACCACTAAGCTTAATCCCATCTTTACCAATACGGGTCTCAAGTCCCAAATCCAAACGCT
>JBEAQM010000097.1:0-2803 GCA_041163845.1 Pseudomonadota bacterium
CAACACTACGAATCACGTAAACATATCTTAGAATATGATGATGTCGCTAACCACCAACGAAAAGCGATTTATACCTTTAGAAATCAACTACTAGATCCTACTTTTGACATCGGTGCAAAAATTAAAGAGAATCGTGCAGAATACATCCAATACCTTCTGATTGAATCAGAAATAATCGCAGGGATGCCCACAGAAGATTTTGATGTAGAAAGGCTCTCTGCACTGATCAAAGAAGAATTAAATCTAGATCTATCGAGCGCATTATTTAAAGGGAAAGAAGTCGATGAAATCACTCTAGCTATCTCTGAAGCGATGGAAGCGCATTATGATGCTAAAATGTCTCAAATCCATCCAGAACAAAGAGAAGAGATCGAACGTATTTTATACCTTCAAGTCCTTGATCCGCAGTGGAGAGACCATCTTTATGAGATGGATGTACTTAAAACGGGTATCGGACTCAGAGGATATAATCAAAAAGATCCGCTTACAGAATACAAACAAGACAGTTATAAACTCTTTACCGATCTGGTATCTCGTATCAAAATTGAAGCTGTCAAAGTACTCCAACTTGTGCAATTTAATTTTGAATCACTTGAAGAAGAAGCGGCAGCAGTTGAGCATATCAGAGAAGAGCTTGAACATGATATTGCACAGACAAAATTAAGTACCGATACTGAAGAGCAAACAGAAAAAAAGACACCACTACGCAGTACCAAAAAAGCAAAAAGAAATGATCCTTGCCCATGTGGTTCTGGAGAAAAATATAAAAATTGTTGTGGTCAAAGTGGACCTAAAAAAGGGTTACTTGCTTGAAGCACACGACCCTAAAATCTACAATGCCTAATCGTCAATTCATTAGGCATATTATCAAACACTATCTCAAATATGACAAAGAAAATCCATTTATTTTCATCTCTGCTATTTTAGCTTTTTTGGGGATTGCAGCGGGTGTTATGGTACTCATGATCGCTATGGGTGTTATGAATGGAACACAAAAAGAGTTCACTAAAAAGCTTTTTGTGATGAACTATCCGTTGACTGTACTTCCCTTAAAAGAAAATGTACTTAACGATACGTTGATCACCTCTTTACAGAAACAATTTCCCCATTTTCGTTTTAGCCCTTATTACACCACACAAGTAATCACAAAAAATGAGGGTGCGGTTCAGGGTTCTTTGGTTTATGGGATTGACTTTGAAAAAGAGAGTCTCATTAACCCTATTTTTAAAGAAGCCAAAGGGGAAGGGAAAAATCAATTTAAAGTGGTCATCGGTGAAGGGCTCTCAGATGAAATGAATGCTCCTATTGGAGAGAAAGTAACGCTTTACTTTTCTGAACAACAAGCGATCGGATTTGGTACGATGCCATTACAAAAGCGCTTTATGGTAGATGGTATTTTCAAATCTGGACTCAAAGCCTACGATAAAGCAATTATGTATACCCCTCTAGCCTCTCTTGAAAAACTACTTCATAGAAAACATGGACATTACGATGGGATTCATATTTATACAGAAAATGCATTGGATGAGATCGATGCAGTCAAAAAAGCTTTGCCGCCTACGGTTGTAGTCGAAGGATGGTGGCAACAAAATGGCAACTTTTTTGCCGCCATGGAGATGGAGAAAAAAGCACTTTTTTTAGTACTACTACTGATTATTCTCGTGGCTTCACTCAATATTATCTCTTCATTATTAATGACAGTCATGAGCCGTAGAAGTGAAATAGCTTTGATGCGCACACTAGGTGCTACAAAAAAAGAGATACGAACGATCTTCTTTAGGCTAGGACTTATCATAGGAAGTGCAGGAATTGTCGCTGGAACATTTTTGGGTGGATTAGGAATCTGGTTACTCAAAACATTTGATATTATCTCTATGCCAGCAGATGTTTACGGTACCTCTAAATTACCTGTGGATCTTACATTACATGATTTTGGATGGATTATTTTTGGTACCTCTATGATCATTTTACTCTCTTCTTTGTATCCTGCGAAGAAAGCATCACAAACTGATCCACTTACAGTGCTTCGAAACGAATAATCAATCCAACATATCTAAGATAGAGTTACCATGCTCAAACACATCAAAGAGTGAAGGTTCTTCTTCCTCTTCTTGGAAAATATTGAGTGGAGAGTCATCAAACATCCCAAACATAGTGTTATACATTTTCGAAGATTTATACACCATGCCAGACATTAATTGAGCCGATTGTCCCGAATACTTAGCCCCTTTATAAAAAGAGGTTCCAGTCTCTTTGATATCACCTAAAAATCCTATCCCAAAAAGAGATTTCTTTTTTTTCTTCGGTTTCTCGCCCCATAAAGAAGGGAGTTCTATATCAAGACCAATACTCTCCAGACTATGTGAAAGAGAAAACCCTTGCGTATTTTTGCTCTCTTCTCCCAATCCTACCATATCTTTCACTTTCGAGATACCACTTTCCAAATCAATACCTACGAATTTCTCTTTTATGCTTGCGACACTCTGATCAAGGGTACTTTCATTTTTGGGGACTTGATATTCTATGTTTAACTCTTTTCTGATAGCATCGATTTTTTTCTCTCTTTGGGTAGGCTCAGCGATATGAAGTGATTCTCTAATCTTTTGAATCTTTTGGGCTTGTGTTTCTATAAGACTCTCTTCTTTGGGGGTCTGAAGATTTTCTTTTATCTCTTCTTCCTTTTTTTCTACAGAGGCTTCTTCTGTAGAGTGCATTGTTTGATTCAAAGGTAAGAGTTCAGTATCTACTCCCGTCACTTCTAGGCTCTCAGCGTAGAGTAATGTCAAGGATAAAATTAAAAAGA
>JBEAQM010000098.1:0-2792 GCA_041163845.1 Pseudomonadota bacterium
ACTGAGTGCTTTATTGACTACACTGTGGTGAAGAGCGATATAAGATTTTGTTTCGGTGATGTGAATTTTCCCTATCTTTGAAGCATCTATATCTATTTCCTTGCAGAGTGTACCGAGGATATCGCCCGCACGGAGTTTATTTTTTTTCCCTCCATTAATGCAGAGTGTATCGTATAGGGATACCATTGTATACGAAGCATCTACACGTAGTGTACTTAGCTCACCTTTTTTAGCTTGAGAAGTGATATAGGCACACTTCCCACTATCGGTCGGACTGTAAAGCGAAAGGGCGATACCTTTTGCATCAGCACGACCTGTACGACCTATGCGATGGGTATACACTTCTTTATCAAAAGGGAGATCATAGTTGATTACAAGTGCGATATCTTTGATATCTAATCCCCTGGAGGCGACATCGGTCGCTACCATAATACGCTTCGATCCATTTGAAAAAGCGATGACAGATTCATTTCTCTCTTTTTGTTCTAAATCCCCATGGATATCGATCACAGAATCCCCATGTTTTAGTAAACGTTCGGTGAGAGTGATAACTTCTGCTTTAGTGTTACAAAAAATAAGTAATGAATCGGGCTGATACGAACCAATAAGTGCGATAAGGGTTTTAAACTTATCTGATGTCTCATACACGACTTCATCGATCGCATCATGTGAAGTTTGGGTTGCTACTTTGACTACGAGTGGTGATTTGAGGAGTGCCTTTGCTAATGTTTCTATCTTTGGTGGGAAGGTAGCAGAAAAAAGTAGCGTCTGTTTTTGTTTAGAAATATTTGAGCTAATTTTTACAATCTCATCATAAAACCCCATATCGAGCATACGATCTGCTTCATCAAGTACCAACGTTTTGATGCTTTCTAGCTTCAAGGTCTCTTTTGCTAAGTGGTCTTGAATCCTCCCAGGGGTACCGATAAGTATATGGGCACCTTTGGCAAGAGAGTCTGCTTGGGAACGAAGCGGTACACCACCATAGAGTGTAAGAATTTTGAGGTTTGGTTTGAATGCAGCAATTTTGCGTAATTCTATCGCTATTTGATCGGCTAATTCACGGGTTGGTGTGATAATCAGGGTTTGTGGTTTGAAGTGATTTGTATCGCATTGAAGTATACAAGGTATACCAAATGCGAGTGTTTTCCCTGAACCGGTTTTAGACTGGGCAAGAATATCTTTACCAGAGAGAATAGGAGGGATGGCTTCCTCTTGAATGGGGGTCATATCTTCAAAGTGAAGAGACTCTAATGTGTTTAAAAGAGCCTTTGGAATACCCTCTAGACTTTGAAATTTTGCCATTTATTTCACTTCGATCGTAGCATCTTCAATCAGCACTTTATAAAAGTACCCAAAGCCAAAATCTTTATTGACAGAGACTTTTCCTGTAGCGCGGATCTTATCTCCAGCTTTTGCTGTCGTAGCATCACAAGTAAACACCAAATCATCGGTGAGTTTTTGTTCATCTCCTGTACCATCACCTACATGTATCCAGTCTCGCTTCATGATTTGGTGTGAGACTTTATAGACTGTCCCTTCTAAAGAGATGGTTTTCCCTGCTAGTGCTTTTCTCCACATATGTACCTCTTGGATGCTATAACTTGTTTTTTCCACAAAAGGTTGACTTGGTTTTTCCTCTTCTTCTTCCGGAGACATCCCGCGCCCCATACCTTGATGTGGATCTTTAGGCTCCAACCCAAGCATCGCTTTCATGCTTTTGGGTTGCGATGCTTTTTGAGGCAGATAAACATCTGAGGCAAAAATGATTTCTTTAAATTTTTTCCCTAACGCTTTACTTTCAAAGTCATGCATGATAGTTCGTTTGTCATATCCTATTTTATCCCCTATACCGACAGGGGCATTGGCTATAGCGACCCATACTTGTGTCCCATTTTCGTCTACGTTGAGATATTTATACCCCATTGCATTATCAATTGTGAGGATTTTGCCATAATAAATTTGGGTAGTTGTAGTGTTTTGGGTGTTTGGTGTTTCATTGGCAAAACCAAATACGATAACAAAAAAGCTAAAAAAGAGTGATCGAGTATTCATAATAAGTCCTCTGTGAAAGTTAAAGTTATTATAGAATAAGAAGATTAATCTATGGGCATAAAAAAGCCCATAAGAGGTAGAGAAGTATTACGCTTTAGTCTTTTTGTAGTCCAAAATCATCTGATATGCTTCATCTTTAAGAAGAAGTTTTTTCTTTTTGAGTGTTTCGAGCTCGATATCTGTTAAGATTTTACGACCTGCTTCTGCATCTTCGATCTCTTGATCTAATGCATTGTGTTTATCAAAGATATTTGCAAAGTGTGCATTGCTTTGTTTAAGATCGTGAATTTCGTCTCTGTATTCGTGTAACATTTTTATTCCTCGTGTTAAAGTGTATCTCTTATTATAACCTCTTTGTGGTTAGCAAAGAGTTAAAAAGTGATTTTTTACGTTCTGTATTCTGCATTTATCTTGACATATTCATAGCTTAAATCACATCCATAAGAGATATAGCTTCCATCACCAATCCCAAGATCACAAGTGATTTTGAAACTGTTTTGTTTCATGATGGCATAGGCTTGCTCCTCACGTGCTTTATCAAGTTCTCTTTGGGTCGGTGAGTAAATAAGTAAATCTTCATAATGGATCGTCAGCGTTTCATCATCACAGGCGATACCTGAAGCGCCTATAGTAGAAGCGATTCTCCCCCAATTAGGGTCTTCACCAAAAAGCGCTGTTTTAACCAACAGAGAGTTGCTCAATGCCATACTTGCTTTTTTTGCTTCTTCTTCATTTTT
>JBEAQM010000099.1:0-8597 GCA_041163845.1 Pseudomonadota bacterium
AAAAAAAGAGTCTATTGTCAACAGATTAACCAGTGCTACGTTGGAAGGAGCAAGTGCACAAGTCATAGAAGTCGAAGCGACCTTCACCAAAGGACTGCCAGGGTTTTCAGTCGTAGGTTTAGCAAGTAGTGATATCCAAGAAGCAAAAGAAAGAACCAAATCAGCACTACTTACGAATAATTTCGTTTTTCCGCCACTTAAAATCACAATCAATCTCAGTCCATCGGATCTTAAAAAATCTGGGACCCATCTTGACCTTCCCATGGCACTTTTGATAGCGATGCATAAAAATGTTGTAGAAGAAGAGGGGCTATTTGTTTTTGGCGAGCTAGGGTTAGATGGTAAAGTCAAAACAAGTTCGATGCTTTTCCCGCTTGTCCTTTCATTAAAAGAGAAAGGGTTGATTAAGCGGGCAATTGTTCCCAAAGAATCTATTCCGTATTTGAGCCATATATCGGGCGTGGATTTTGTCGCAGTTGAAACACTCAGTAAAGCGATAGCACTTTTTAAAAAGAAAAATTTTACAGCCAATGTCCAAGCCTTTAGTTTTGATGCAGAATGGTTAAATGTAAAAGGAAAAAATTACTATTTTGAAAGAAAATATGAGAGTAATTTTTCCGATGTCAAAGGACAAAGTGTAGCCAAAAGAGCATCTTTGATCGCTGCGGCAGGGATGCATAATTTTCTTATGGAAGGGAACCCAGGGTGTGGAAAAAGTATGATCGCAAAACGGATCAGAGATATCCTTCCGCCACTTTATGAAGAGGAGATTCTCTCTATCGCCAAACATCAATTTTTGGATGGACAAATCCCAGATTTTTCACCTTTAAGACCCATTAGATCCCCACACCATACAGCCACTTCAGCCTCTATTTTTGGCGGTGGATCGATAAGTGCAAAGATAGGGGAAGTTGCTTTAGCGCATAAAGGGATACTCTTTTTTGATGAGTTACCACACTTTTCTAAGTCGGTTTTGGAAGCATTGCGAGAACCCCTTCAGGATAAAAAAGTCCATATTGCAAGGGTAAATGCGAAGATTGCCTATGAAGCCGATATCATGTTTGTCGCAGCACAAAACCCTTGTCCTTGCGGTAATCTGCTTTCTAAAACAAAATCATGTAGATGTACCGAAGTGGAGATAAAGCGATATCAAAACAAATTATCTGATCCATTTTTAGATCGAATAGACCTTTTTGTTGTGATGCAAGAAGTGCAAGGTGGAGACAAGGGGGATATCACCTCTGCCCAAATGCACGAAGCGGTACGCAAAGCATTCCAAATGCAAAAAGAGCGCGAGCAACAAAGACTCAATGGTAAACTTAGTGAAGAGGAGATAGAGCGTTATTGTCTTTTGGCATCTGAGGCAGATCAGATACTACAAAGCGCGATTTATAAGTTTGGGTTGTCTCATAGAAGTATTGCATCTGTGAAAAAAGTAGCCAGAACGATCGCTGACCTTAATGGTCATAATACGATAGAAAAATCAGATATTTTAGAGGCGTTGAGTTATCGAAGAAGATAAAGAAGTACCACCTCTTTATCTCCCCAAAGGATTAGAGACCACAAATCACTTTCGTGATCACGAACCCACCTACCACAAGCCATAGGAACATTACTCCCGCGGTATAAATAGGGGCAAGTCCAAGCCCTTTAAATTTAGAAAAAATAGTTCCCATCCCCAGGGCAGTCATCGCCATAGTGAGCAAGAATGTATCAACTTCATTGATAATAGCAACGATATTTTGCGGGATAAGATGGAATGAGTTAAACCCAGCCACCATGATAAAATATACAGCAAACCAAGGGATCACAAGTTTTACTTTGCCATCTCTTTGCTCCCCTTCTTTTTTAGAGCTCCATGCAAGGTAAAGACCAAGGACAATAAGCATAGGAGCAATCATAATGACACGTGTCATTTTGACGATTACCGCAGCATCAGCCATCTCTACAGGGGCACCAGGTACCGAAGCAGGTACAGCAACTACTTGTGCTACTTCGTGAATGGTCCCTCCCACATAGATACCGAATTCACGAGCACTCATATGCAAAAATCCTGTAGCGTTTTCGATGAGGGTAGTGTATAGTACCGGATAAAGAAACATCGAAATGGTCCCAAAAAGAACGACCATAGATACCGCGATGGCTGTTTTATATTCTTCTGCCTTAAGTACAGGTTCTGTCGCAAGTACGGCCGCCGCACCACAAACCGATGCACCAGAGGCAGTAAGAATAGAGGTGTCTTTCTCCATACCAAAAAGCTTTGTTCCTACCCATGAACCGATAATGAGGGTAGAGCTGAGCATAATGAGCGAAACCAAGAAGCCATCCATCCCTACTTCAGCAATTTGTTGAAAGGTAATCCTAAATCCATAGATCACAATGGCAAAACGTAAAATCTTTTTCCCTGAAAAAGTAATCCCTGCTTGCCACTCTTTTGGGGTTTGGTTGTGTAAAGTGTTGGCGTAAAAAATACCCATCACGATCCCGATAACCAATGGAGAAAAGCCTAATGCTTGAACAGGAGCAAGCCCGGCGATGTATGTTGCACCCGCAGCAAAGATAGAAACAAATAAGATACCACTGAGTGTACCTTTACGGTTTTGTGGAGAAAACGGCATAAAAATCCTTTTATTCAATATAATTGATTATTTTTGTGGAATTGTACTATAATTTTGATATAATTTGCAAATAAATTAGTATTTTTATCCTGAGTGACGAGATAAGAAAGAAATGGAAATCGTATGAAATTAACACTTCGACAGTTAGAGATATTTTTAAATGTGGTTGAATCTGGTCACCTCACAAATGTGGCCAAAGATATGAATTTAAGCCAATCGGCAATCTCTATGTCGATTAAAGAACTTGAAAATATTTTGGGTCGTCCGGTCTTTGATCGTATCAACAAAAAGCTTGTTCTCAATGAATTGGGGAGAGCTTTTTTTAAAGAGATAGACCCTATTTTTAAAAGAATTTCAGATATCGAATACGAATTTAAAAATTCTGCCAATAAAGGGATGATAAGAGTAGGAGCAAGTACAACAATCGTTGATTATTTGATGCCTACGATTATTTGTAACTATATGAGTGCTTACCCAGAAGTGAAAATTACCCTCAAAGAGGGGAACACCAAAGAGATCGCAGAGATGATCCAAACTGGTGCAATTGATGTGGGATTTGTAGAAGGATTTGTTCATGGCTCTGATATCGTCAAAGAGAAGATAGGGGTGGATGAGCTTATAGTGGTTTCGGCCAACCCAAATGTCGCCACACCAACCAGAATAGAAGATCTTTCTAGTGAGCGATGGATACTCAGAGAAGAGGGGTCTGGAACCCGTGAAGTTTTTCTTGAGTATATCAAAGAGAAAGTGAATAATCTCAATATTTTTTTAGAGCTAGGGCATACAGAATCGATGAAAAGTATCTTGCAAAATCATAAATGTTTTACTTGTATTTCTAAAATCGCAGTGAAAGATGAGCTTGAAGAGGGTACGCTAAAGCAAGTTCCTTTAAAAAACTTTGAGTGCAAAAGAGATTTTTTGATGATTTCACACAAAGACAAGTATCATAGTGATCTGTTTGAAAAATTTGTCTATTTTTCTAAAAGACTCATGTCTCAAATGATGGAGATTAAGCACTAATTTTGATCTAAATCGGCAGTTCAAAATAGGTGAAAAATGGGTATCATACGACGAATAAATTCAACAAAGGATACTCTATGATCACAAAAAGCGATGTATTGAGATTGGCTGAATATTGTATTTCTAAAAATGGTTTATCTGATGAGGATGCAAAACTCATCGAAGAGCATTTGGAAAATGCAGCGTTTGACGGGGACGTCAAAAATACACCTATTAATCTAATGGATATCGTATCTGAGATACAAAATGATACTGGAGATTGGGATGATGATGAAGCTGACAGGATTAGTATGGTTTGTGATCTTATGATCGATGAATTAGAAAGTGTCATTGAAAAAGAAGATGATTTAGACGATTATGAAGACGACGATGATGGGTTTGAGGACTTTAGAGAAGATGACTACGAAGATGACGAGTACGCAGAAGAAGAGGAATAAAATTTCTCTTCCCTAAATAACACTTAGAAGTAGTTGCGTTAAGCTTCGGCTGCTTTGAACGCCTTATGATATTCTTCTGGGTAATTGAGATTCGCAAACTTATCCTCTAGCGCAAACCCTATAAAGGATGTTTTTCCTAAAGACAAAAGGTCTTTTAATTTATGATTCTCTTTGGCTAATTGCATTTTCGCAAGAGGTAAAATAGATCTGCGATAGACTCCACAAAGGGGGTGTTCACCAGAGGGAGTTTGTGCGATGATGGCATCATCATTGGTATTTTGTGCATGGTTTAATATTTGCTCAATAACCATTTTGTCTACAAAAGGGGCATCTACACTTAAGATAAAAATCTCTTCTGCTTGCAGCGACTCAAAAAGTGTGATAATCGCCACAAGAGGTGAATAAATAGCATCTTTATCTATGATGATTGGCGGATGAAAATCAAACTTATTTTCTTTTGTTGAGAGATAAACGGTCTCAAAATATGGTTTGAGTTTCCGATACTGAAATTCTGCTAGCGTAGTGTATCCACCAAAAGGGAGAAGTGCTTTATCCTCTCCCATACGACTACTTTTCCCTCCGGCAACAATGACAGCAACACTCATATTTGGATCCCCGCTTTGCGTTTTTGGTGTATCAAAAGGACCCCTAAGGCACCTAGCGTGATAATCGCTTCTATCAGAAACAGATGTTTACCATATAGCTGCCCAGAAAGTACTGCACCTACAGAGCCCCCAAGTCCAAAAGCGATCCCAAGGAAAAACTGCTGTGCCAGTTTCTTTTGGGTATAAAGGGAGAAAACGTAGGTGATGGCTGCTGTATGGTAAAGCGCAAAACTAAAAGCATGCAGAGATTGTGAGGCAAAGGTAAATAGTACAGAACCAGGAAAAAGATAAAGAATAAGCCAGCGAAGGGCAGTAATGAGCGTCGCAAACTGCAATAGGTGCAGCAAGTTTTTTTGAAGCAAAGGAGCTTGAAAATAGAGCATAAAAATTTCGCAAATTACCCCAAAACTCCACATCCAGCTGGTCATTTCAAGTGAAATACCGTGACTTGTTTCATAGATAGTAAAGAAGTTATAAAATCCTCCAAAGCCCACTTGCATTAAAAATACAGAAATCCAAAATCCCCAATATTTCGTCAGTGAAAAGGCGGCATCTTCTTGCGGAGTGGTATGGGTGGTTGTGTCGTATTGGGTGAGCATTGCGCCAAAAATGAGTGTCAAAAATGCCATAGCGCTTAAATAGTATAGCGCTTCATAAGGCGCTTCAAGCATTTTGCCTAGCCAAAGGGCGATCCCCATAAATCCCAAAGACCCCCAAAGCCTTACTGGACCATAACGTTCTTTAGAGAGTAAACCTAGCGCGATGGTTTCTACATAAGGAAGAGAGATCCCCATAGCAGCACCAAAAAGTAAATTTGCTAAAAGATAAATCCAAAAGTTTTCCACCGTTGCGATAAACAGTAAAGTGCCAAAAAATGTAAAAAGAAGCGATAGATGGTATGCCCTTGATGTGAGGGGAATAAAATGCCTAAACAAAAAAGGGAGCAAAAATCGCATAAAAGGGGCGGCAGCATAAAGTATCCCGACTTCTACAGGGGTATACTCAAAAGAGAGAAGGACTTTTGGCATAAAGATGACATAGACACCTACCAGTGCGAAATAAAAAAAATAATACGCCCCTAAAAGTGGCGTGAGAGAAAGATTAATTGATTTCATTTGTGTTCACAATGGCTGTGGCAGAGAGAAGATCATGTAATGTTTTATGATCCTTGCGAAAAAACATCATAACCCATCCAAAAAAAGTGAAAAAAGAGAGGATCGCTATGAGATTTCTAAAAATGATGATACCTAATACAGGTTTCTTTTCGGTATCAATATCAACTATCGTGAGATTGTAGGCACGATATCCAGGTGTCTGTCCTGAGATATAAAAAAAGAGTGTTTGGACAATGACAAAAGGGACAAGAATGTATATCCATCCGATAAGCTTATGGGACTCAAACCCTTCTCTCCCATCCATTACGAGATAAAAAACGGCATAAACGATAGGGGTAAGAAGCATAAATGCATCGGTGATGAACGCTTTGATTTTGAGTGCAGAGGAGGCATATGAGAGAGGCTTTGTAGTGTCAGCTAATGTGCTCTTTTTGTTTTGTTTTAGTTTTCTAAAACGCTCTTTTGCCATACTAGAAATCCTCTATTTTAGCCTTTGCTCCCAGGCTTTATGGCGACACTACCTTCTTTACACATAGGGCATGCTTCTGGCGAGTACATTTCAAATGTAAAATCATCGAGTGAAAAGAGTGGGACATCAGAGGGCAATTTGCATTCTGTCTTTGCTTCCAATGTACTCCCCACGCGCTTACAAAAACCTCTGTTGGCTAAAGAAGCAAATGCGACGACAGTGCCCCCTAAGGCTTCTACGGCTTGAGCAGCTTTCACTGCAGAACCGCCTGTAGTGATGATGTCTTCACAAATGATGATTTTCTCCCCTTTCGCAACTTCAAACCCGCGACGCAGTACCATCCCCCCTTCACCATCTTTTTCGACGAAGATAGAGCGTACATTGAGTGACCGAGCAAGTTCATAGCCCGCAAGGACACCACCCAATGCAGGGGCACACACCGTATCGACTTCTATTCCGTGTGTACGGATCATGTGGGCAAGTGCATCGGTTAAGAGGGCTGCTTTTTGTGGATGCTCAAGTACTTTTGCACTTTGAAGATAACGGTTGGAGTGGTTGCCACTGGCTAAAAGGAAATGACCTTCAAGAAGCGCATTGGCTTCTTTGTAGGCTTGTTCTGCATTGACTGATGTTTGCATGTTATACCTTGAGAATGTCAGATTCTTTGACTTTGAATGTCTCATCAAGTTTTGCGATATAGTCATCGGTAAATTTTTGGACTTGATCGTGTGCTTTTTTTGACTCATCTTCACTGATCTCTTTGTCTTTTTCAAGTTTTTTGATCTTTTCGTTGCTATATTTTATTACATTTCTTACAGAGACCTTTGCGTGCTCTAACATCGCTTTGGCTTGTTTGACGATCTCTTGTCTTTGTTCGCTTGTCATAGGGGGGAAAAAGAGTTTGATGAAGTCACCATCGTTATTTGGATTTACACCGATGTTGGCTTCTTGTATCGCCTTTTCAATCTTTGACAATAAGGGTTTTTCCCATGGGGTGATGGTGATGGTGGTAGCATCGGTTGCGATAACGCTTCCTACTTGGCTCAGTGCGGTCATCGTACCATAATAATCGACTTTGATATTGTCTACGATACCTGTCGTTACTTTCCCTGTACGTAGGCTAGAAAAGTCTCTTTTGAGTGCATCAGCACTTTTTTGCATATTTTCTTTGGTGTGTTCAAAAATCTCATTTACCATAACAGTCTCCTTGGTATTCTATAAGGGGGATTTTACCCTTTTTTACCTTGGTGTGTATTGAGTAAGATGCTGTGTAAAGGAAGATAAAGGTGAGACCTTTATCTTAAAAGTGGTATTAGTTTTGGGCTGGAGTAGCGGGCGTTTGGGTCGCGTTTTCTTCTACTGTGTTGTTGGTTTCGGCTACAGGGATAGAACTATTCTCTTCTGTCACTACTTCAGGTGCAACAGGTGTTTCTTCTGTCGTTGTTTCTGGAATTGTCTGTGTAGAAGTCGGTACAGCTGGAACCATTGCATTGTTCTCTGGCACGATAGTATCGGCTATAGAAGAGGTACTTGCTGAAGTATACAGATAACCGATTGTTAATGTGTTGACGACGAACGCAAATCCGAGGATAAACGTGAGTTTCGCCAAAAATCCTGTAGCCCCTTTTGCACCAAATACAGATTCATTGCTTCCGCTATAGGCACCAAGTCCGATGCTAGAACTTTTTTGCAAAAGTACAGCGATTGTGATCGCTAAGGCAAGTACAATTTGTACGATTAAAAGTGTTGATGTCATGTGTCCCTCTTTGTTGTGGTTGGATGCCCAATCGTTTTTGGGTATAATTGCGGCGATTATACCTAAAAATTTTTGAAACCGTCATGAAGACGGTGATCCCATCAAAAAGAGGAAGATACGTGTCTAAAGTGATCCAAGAGTTTTCCCGTTTTGCATATGAGTATGACCGGTATAATATTATTCAAGCAGAGGTTGCCAAATCGCTTGTCGCACAACTCCCAACCGAACCTTATGATACTTTAATTGATGTGGGTTGTGGTAGTGGTGAAGTGTATAAAAATATCAAACAACGAGGGCTTTATTGTACCCATTTTATTGCATTTGACTCTTCACCCCAAATGCTAGAGGTTCATCCAGACGCGCACAATATAGAAAAAATAAGCGGTGATTTCAACCACGCTGAGGCATTTCATTTTATCGCACCTTCGAAAAAAAATTTGCTTCTTTCTTCTTCAGCACTTCAGTGGAGCAAGGATTTGAATCTGACCTTAAAAAATCTTTCGTTGATCGCCCCTCACGCATACTTCGCCATTTTTACAGCCAAAACATTTCATACATTGCACCACATCGCTGGAGT
>JBEAQM010000100.1:0-4695 GCA_041163845.1 Pseudomonadota bacterium
CATACATTCCATGTTTCTAGAAAATTGGGACTTTTGAAGCGTAAAAGTTATGATATGAAGGCAAGTTTGGAATTGACCCAAATGTTGTGTCGATTTGATCCAAATGATCCTATCAAGTATGACTTTGCACTCTACCGTTTGGGGCAAGAAAAAACTCTTAAATCAGGTACTTTTTAAGCTCTAAAAGGGTATAATCCCCCCAATTAATTACTTAAATGAGGATGTGTGAATGGAAGGTGTATTTACTTACCTTGGTGCTATTGTAGGGCATGGAGAGATGATGTTTGTGGGGCATCTTGTATTGGTGGCTGTGATTATTCTAGTAGTTGCAAAAATGGCGACCAAAAGTCTTAGTGCAGTACCAACTGGTACGCAAAACGTTATGGAAGCATACTTAGGTGGCGTTATTGCTATGGGTAAAGATGTAATCGGTGAAGAGCTTGCAAGAAAATATCTTCCATTGGTTGCTGCTGTGGGACTGTTCATTTTCGTATCAAACGTTATCGGTATTATCCCAGGGTTTGAATCTCCAACGTCAAATATCAATGTAACATTGCCATTGGCACTTTTGGTCTTCTTTTATTATAACTTTGAAGGGATCAGAAAAAATGGTTTGATTACTTACTTTGCCCACTTTGCAGGTCCAGTGAAGCTTTTGGCACCCTTGATGTTCCCGATCGAGATTGTATCGCATATTTCAAGAATCATTTCTCTTTCATTCAGGTTGTTTGGTAACATCAAAGGGGATGACCTTTTTTTATGGGTACTTTTGATGCTTGTTCCATTTATCGCACCACTTCCAGCGTACCTTCTTTTGTCATTTTCTGCATTGCTTCAGACGTTTGTATTTATGATTCTTATTTACGTCTACCTTGCAGGTGCTGTAGCGATGGAAGAAGAGCATTAATTTTTAGCAAAGTATAATTTATATGAGACTGCAAAACACCCTTTTAAGTTTTGTGGTTAATTTTCTTTTAGGTACCGCTTGGGCAATGATTTTGCTTGGAGCGGTGACTTCTTTCCTCTCTTTTTATCCTGATAGTCTTATTTTGTCATTTTTATTTGGGTGTATAGGCATGGTTCCTGGTATGATCGGTGTCTTGTTGTTGGAGCATTTTATCTCTGGACAAGCACGATTGTTAGAAGCGAAAAAACAAACGATATTGCTTGAAAAATTGCTTGCCTCTCAAGAGATTGAAAAGCAAGGATAAAGACTTCCCCCTTTTTTTTACCCATGGAGCCCTATAAACTCTCTCAAATAAGCAAAACGCTATAATCTTCTTTACTTGTTAATGAAGGATATTGATATGTTTGAAACCGTTATCGGTCTTGAGGTCCATGTACAACTCAATACAAAAACAAAACTTTTTTGTGCTTGTCCTACCTCTTTCGCGGAACATCAAAATAAAAATACGTGTCCTACCTGTCTGGCACTTCCTGGGGCACTACCCGTGGTCAACAAAGAAGCAGCGATCAAAGCAATGCGTTTTGGATATGCGATCAATGCTACAGTGAACCATGAATCGATTTTTGACCGCAAATCTTATTTTTATCCTGATAGCCCTTCAGCCTATCAGATCACACAACTTACCAAAGCGATCGTCCAAAAAGGTGAACTTTTTATCGATCTTGAAGATGAGACCCAAAAACGTGTCAGCATCACCCAAGCACACTTAGAAGCGGATGCAGGCAAAAACATGCACGAAGGCAATCACTCTAAAGTAGATCTAAACCGCGCAGGTACACCACTGCTTGAGATTGTATCGGGTCCAGATATGAGAAGTGCCAATGAAGCTGTAGCCTATCTTAAAAAATTACACGCTACTGTGCGTTACCTTGATATCTCTGATGCAAATATGCAAGAGGGATCATTTCGTTGTGATGTGAATGTCTCTATCCGTCCTAAAGGGCAAGAGGCTTTTGGAACAAGAGTTGAGATCAAAAATATCAATTCCTTCAAATTTGTAGCAGCAGCGATCGCATATGAGGTCCAAAGACAAACAGAAGCGTATGAAGATGGTGTGTACGAAAAAGAGGTGTACCAAGAGACACGTTTGTGGAATGTCGATGAAGGTGTCACGAAATCGATGAGGGGAAAAGAGGAAGCGGCTGACTATCGTTATTTTCCAGATCCTGATCTCCGTCCGCTTGTCGTGACGCAAGAGATGGTGGACGAAGCCAAAATTATGCCAGAGCTTCCAGATGCAAAGGTGAAGCGTTATGTAGAAGAGCTGGGTATTAAAGCATACGATGCTCATGTAATCACTGCTTCTGTTGAACTCGTCAAATACTTTGAAGAGATGTTGCAACATGGTGCAGTAGCCAAAACAGCGGTTACATGGCTTACGTCTGAGCTTCTAGGACGTCTCAATAAAGTAAGTATAGCGATAGAAGACTCTCCTATAGAAGCGAAAACATTGGGGGTATTGGTTTCTAAAATTTCTGATAGTACGATCTCTGGTTCGGGCGGGAAAGAAATTTTGGATTATATGATGGAGAATGAATCTCGTGATATTGATGCTTTGATCGATCAGCTTGGATTGGCTCAAGTGAGTGATGATGGGGCAATTTTGGAGATCATCGATGGTATCTTAGCATCGAATCAAGATAAAGTTGCAGAGTATAAAAGTGGTAAAGAACAGCTCTTTGGTTTCTTTGTCGGGCAGACAATGAAAGCAAGTAAAGGATCTGCAAACCCTGCAAAAGTAAATGAGCTCTTGAAGCAGCGGTTGGGTTAAATAAAACAACAAAAAGGAAAAAAATGAAACAGATGCTTGTGTCTTTTGCTTTTTTTCTTCATGGGTCTAGTCGATATAAAGCGTTTAAAAATTTTATCGATTCTTTACTCAATAACACCAATAATCCTTATAAAAAGTATGTTGATTTTACCATCATATTTCTCATCATCACTTCTGTGGGTATTTTGATCTATGAAGTGAAACATCCTGTCCCGCAATGGCTTGATGCGTATGATATCTATTTTGTCTCTTTGATTTTTAGTATAGAGTACCTTTTGAGAGTTTGGGTTTATAATGATGTAACCACTTTGATTGTCAAAGAGTATAAAGAAGCTGAATTCCTTCAAAGAAATTTTTCTCCACTCTTGGCACTTAAAAAAGGTTTGATTGAGAAATTGACTTACATGATGACACCCTCTGCACTGATAGATTTATTGGCAATTTTCCCTGCGTATAGACCATTGAGGGTATTGCGTATTTTTGTCCTTTTTAGGGTGTTGAAGCTTTTACGATATACCAAAAGTATCGGACAATTTACAGAAGTATTATTGGTTAAAAAGTTTGAATTATTAACTTTACTGTTTTTACTGTTATTTATTGTGGTAACAGCAGGAATTGCGATCTATGTCCTTGAAGAGAGGCAAAATCCTGACATAGAAACCCTTTTTGATGGAATTTATTGGGCTTTAGTGACAATTTCTACAGTGGGATATGGCGATATCTCTCCTGTGACACCTCAAGGTAAAAGTATCTCTATGTTAGTGATTATCTCTGGTATAGGGATGATTTCATTTGCCACTTCAGTGATCGTTTCTGCATTTTCTGAGAAGTTAACCCAATTGAAGGAAAATCGTATCATTGATCAAGTGAATAAAAGTGATTCATTTTTGATCGTGTGTGGCTATGGACAGTTGACCAAAATGTTTTTTCGCCAAAGTGAAGGGGCATTGAAAGATTATATTATTTTAGATAGTTCTTTTGAGAAAGTGGAACAAGCGAAAAAAGATGGCTATCATGCCATCCAAAATGATGCGAGCCGCTATGAAACACTCAATAAATTTAATACAGAACACTCTAAGATTACACTTTTGTGCTTGACATCAAGTGATGTTGAAAATATCTATATCACCCTTAACGCCAAGAGTGTATCTCCTAATATTAGGGTGATTGCAAGGGCAAGCAATGAAAGTATGGTAAGTAAGTTTGAATACGCTGGTGCAGACCATATCCTTCGTCCCAATACGGTAGCCCATACGATGATTCATACAGCTATTACAAAGCCAGCCATGTATAAAGCGATTCATGCGATTTTGACAGGGAAAAATATCGCTCGTATTGACGAATTGCATGTATATGAATATGATGCGATGGTAGGTAAAACGATACAAGAAATGGGGTTTAAAAATTTTAAACTTCTTTTTATTGGGATTGAAAGAGGGGGAAGTTTCATGTTTAATCCACCCCAAACGGAAATATTGCATCCACATGATGTGCTTTTGGTGATGGGTCGTCAGATAAGTCTTGATTACTTTAAGAAGCAATATGCAGGAGGTAGATAAAATGGTCAACAATATCTTACTGTTTGGATATGGAAACCATGGAAAATCTATTGTACTTGGTTTGATGAATACCGGTTTTTCTGTCACAGTAGTGGAGAATAATGAGCTATGTTACCAAGAAGCAATTCAAGATGGTTTGCCTTGTATGCTTATAGATGTGACTAAAGATGAAGCGTTGTATTCTTTGGAGGCACATAAGTATGAAAAATTGGTATGTGTAATGGATGATGAGCATTTAAATGTCTTTCTTACCTTGTCACTACGTTCATTGTTTAAGAAAGCTTATATTTTATCCATCTCAGATTCTATACATACGACTAAAAAATTGCAAATGGCAGGTGCAAATAAGGTCATTGACCTGTATGAAGTCTCTGCAAATAAAATACATAATATCCTCA
>JBEAQM010000101.1:0-3348 GCA_041163845.1 Pseudomonadota bacterium
GGTATTTAGCCTCAAGTAATTCCATTTGTGAGATACGCCCAAACTGATCTATTGTGACGATGAAACGATCAGATTTTATAATCGCGATTGCTTTTGTATCCGATGCTTCAGGTGCAGCTACGGCAGTATGTGGCTCATCACCAGTAGGTGTGGCTATCGTATTGTCTTCTACTGCTGGGGTTTCATGTGTTGTGACAGAAGTTTGAGTTACTCCTGATTCAGGCTTTGGGGTAGGAAAAAAATAACTATATCCGATAAATACAAAAAAAGAGAGAGCCAATGCCAAAAGTAAACGTTTATTTAAATCTTGTTGTTCCAAACTATATGCCTTTATTTAAATGAAAATTATGTCTAACTGATAGTATAGTCATAAATATGTTAAATGTTTATGTTGCAGTACACTTTTCGATAGCTTGTAGGTATGTGTTGCGGATGAGAGTATAGTTTTCGTCGATTAGTTTAGGTTTAGCGACCAATACATAACTACCTGTTAATAAGAGATCTATATTTTCAATAAAGAGTGCCCTCAAAAGCCGCTTTGCTCTATTTCGATAGACTGCATTTCCGATTTTTTTAGAGGCTACAAACCCTACTTTTGATATCTCATTTGGTTGAAAAAAAAGTACGAAGTAAGGTGTATGCCATACTTTAGAGTGTTGGTACACTCTATTAAATTCTTTACTGGTTTTTATCCTAGTAAAATGCTTAATTGAGCCGATGGGGTTTCCCTCAACTTAGATAGATAATCTTTTTCTACCCTTAGCTCTTCTTGCAGAGATCACTTTTCTACCATTTTTTGTTTTCATTCTTGCTCTAAATCCGTGTGTTCTTTTTCTTGGTGTATTATGAGGTTGATACGTTCTTTTCATCTTAAATTTCCTTCATGATTCTTACTGCCCTATGGCAATTTTAAGTCCGTGATTTTACACAAAAAAGGCTTAAAACCTGCTAACCTTTTTAAAGTAAACTTTTATATACGATCTGATTTGTCTGTTTAGAAGCGATACTTTGAGAGAAAAGTTTCATCAATTTTAGAATCAATTCTTTAGGTGTATAGTGTGTATGCTTTGTCTCTATCTCTGTACAATAAATCTCTTGAGCATGTTGAGACTCGATCGTTTGTAAAAGCCTTTGAGAGAAGCGGTATCCTCCATCCACTTTAGTATTTTGGCACAAAAGGATATATACAGACTCTTCTTTATCTATTTCAAACAAAATGTCACTATCACGTTTTTCTTCTTCTAGCACAGGATACAAATCTATACCTTTTGCCATGATAAGAAGAATCACCAAGGCTGGTTCTTGGCTCTCTTCCATAAGAGAATAAATAATATCAATGGGGGTGGATATTTGCTCTAAAATTTTTGCGGCAAGCTGCACCTCTTTACCACTAAATTTCAACTCATCGGTAAAGCGATTTTCATTCTCTCTTTTTTCCATTATTTACCTCTGCCCTAAGAATTAAAATAAAATATTTCTTTCATTATAACAAATTTTTTTGGATTGTATTGTTATAATTCCCCATGAAATCGATACTATATACTTTACCATCACCCTGTTGGCTCCTAGAAGAAAAGAAGCTCGAAAAAAATCTCGAACTGATCTCTTACATCAAAACACAAACCAATGCAAAAGTGCTACTCGCATTAAAAGGGTACGCTTTATGGAAAAGCTTTCCGCTTATCAAACCTTATCTTAATGGGTGTTGTGCGAGTGGCTTACATGAAGCCAAACTCGCCCATGAAACATTTGCCAAAGAGGTCCATACCTACTCCCCTGCTTTTAAAGAAGAAGAGATAGAAGAGATCGCGACCATTTCACACCATCTTGTATTTAACTCTCCCTCACAATTTAAACGATTTGCTCCTAAAGCCAAAGAAGTCAATCCACATCTCTCTTTGGGACTTCGTGTGAATCCAGAATATTCAGAATCTCCTAAAGAGATCTATAATCCTTGTGGACTTTACTCAAGATTAGGAACTACGATAGCGAATATAGATGAAGGTGTATTAGCCTTGTGTGATGGCTTACATTTTCATGCACTCTGTGAACAAGATAGTAGCGCGCTTGAAAATGTACTTCAAAACTTTGAAAACAAATTTGGCGCCTATATCCCCCAAATGAAATGGATCAATTTTGGAGGGGGGCATCATATCACACGTGAAGGGTACGATGTCGAAAAACTAATCACACTTATCCAAGCCTTTAAAGCAAAATATGATGTGGAAGTGTACCTAGAGCCAGGAGAAGCGATAGGATGGCAAACTGGACCCCTAGTGGCTACAGTACTAGATATTGTCCATAATGGTATCGATATTGCTATTTTAGACACTTCAGCCGAAGCCCACATGCCAGACACTATCATCATGCCCTATCGTGCAGAAGTAAGAGACGCTTCTGAAGCAGGAGAAAAAGCACACACTTATCGTCTTACAGGCAATACCTGTCTGGCTGGTGATATCATGGGGGATTATAGTTTTGATACCCCTTTACAAATCGGTGATAAGATCATTTTTGAAGATCAAATGCACTATACGATGGTCAAAGCGACCACTTTTAACGGTGTCAAGTTACCTTCTATTGCAATACTTAGAAAAGATGGCAGTTGCGATGTGGTACGTGAATTTGGGTATGAAGACTTTAAAAATCGTCTCTCTTAACGAAGTAAATCTTTCACACTTTCTAGAGGATCTTTCCCCTCTTCTATCATCGCATACACTTCTCTAGCGATAGGAAGGTAAATCTCTTTTTCGGTCGCTATCTTATAAATCGCTTTGGCTGTCGGTACACCTTCTGCTACTTCACCTAATTCATCCAATATAGTATCCATCGCTTTTCTTTGTGCAAGTCCCAATCCTACACGATAGTTACGTGACAATGTAGAACTTGCTGTCAAGAAAAGATCACCTGCCCCACCTAAAGAGAGAAAAGTATCGATCTTAGCACCAAACGCTTCTCCAAAACGTGTCATTTCGACTAAACCTCTCGAGATAAGTGCGGCTCTTGCATTGTTCCCAAGCTTCAATCCATCACATACACCACCAGCGATAGCAATCACATTTTTATATGCCCCTGCCACTTCTGCCCCTATCACATCCCTATCGACATACCCTTTAATAAATGAAGGGAGTGCATCCGCATATTGTTTTGCCAATGCTTGATTTGTAGAACTAATTTTTAGTGCCGTTGGTAATGACTGTTGGACTTCTGCAGCAAAAGAAGGTCCTGAGATAAAAGCCAATCTATCCGAAGAAACAAATGAACCATACACTTCATTTAAGAATGCTCCCGAAGTAGTCTCTATCCCTTTAGCCGCAACTAAAATATTTTGTCCATGGTCTACAAAAT
>JBEAQM010000102.1:0-3308 GCA_041163845.1 Pseudomonadota bacterium
AAAATGAAGCTTCTTTAAAAAGGATACCCCTTTTGGCAGCGACACTGATCCCCACAAGGGTTGCCATAGGGGTTGCCAGACCCAATGCACAAGGACAGGCAATGACGATCACAGAGATACCAATGATCAAGGCTTGCTCAAAACTATCACTCCAGAAGTACCATCCCGCAAAGGTAAGTAGGGCGATCACTAGAATGACATTAGAGAAGTACCCTGAAATTGTATTGGCCAGCTGTTCGATGTGGGGTTTTTTGGTGATGGATTCTTCTAGAAGTTGGATGATGGAGGTGAGCATAGAGGAAGAGGCATCTTTGGTTGCTTCGTAGTGTATGACAGAGTCTAGGCAGATCGAACCACTTAAAATGGTTCCATTTTTCTCTTTGTATACGGGGGTACTTTCGCCGGTGAGAGAACTCTCATCGAAGGAGCCTTCACCCCATGTGACTTGACCATCGATGACGACTTTTTCTCCGGGTTTAAGTTCGATGAGATCTCCGATCACAACGTTTTCAATGCTCACTAGCGATTTCACCCCCTCTTTGAATACCATCACTTCAGTAGGGGTGCTTCCCATAAGTCCATCTAGGGTATCAACGGCATGTTTTTTGGTTAAAACTTCGAGGTACTTTCCTACGAGGATAAACGTAATGATCATCACTACCGAATCGAAGTAGACCTCTCCACGCTGGGTGACCATCGCATAAATCGAATAGAGATACGCAGACAAAGCACCCGATGCAACCAGCGTATCCATATTGACCATGTGGTTTTTGTAGCCATAATAAGCACCCCTAAAGAAGATAAATCCTGAGTAAAAAAGAACAGGGGTAGCCAAGATAAACTCGGCGACATTGAGAATAGTTTTAAACGATTGTTCAATCCCACTAAAATACCCTGCATAGTGAGCGATCGCCAACCACATGATATTCATGGCACCAAATACCGCTACTAGGATGCGGGTATAGTAGGTTTTGCGTGTCGAAATGGCACGCTCTTCTTGAAGTTTTGGATCATAAGGGTAGGCATTGTATCCGATAGATCGGATGGTTTGGATAATCTTGGAGAGTTTGATCGTATCAGAATCCCAGATGATTTTGGCTTTATGGGTACTGTAGTTGATCGATGCTTCTAAGATACCATCGGTTTTATGCAGTACTTTTTCATTGAGCCAAACACACGCTGAGCAGTGGATCCCTTCTATGATGAGATGGATTTCACAGATACCATTTTCGTCGGTTTTGATATATTTCTTTTTAAACCCTTCTAGATCGAACTTTTGCAGATCTTCGTTGAGCTGTGTGGCGGGTTGGAGGGTGGTATTGCCTAACTTATCATAAAAGGTATTGAGACCTTCTTGGTGTAAAAGGTGGTAGACCCCTTGGCATCCTTTGCAACAGAAAAAAAGTTGTTTGTTCTCATAGTGTTCGGCGATCATCGCATCTTGCGAAAAAGTCAAATGACAATGGGAACATGCGATTTCAGCCATTTTAAGTCCTCGTGTATCAAAGGAGTATATTTTATCGAAATATGGGTAAAATTTGGGATGGAAATGGGACTTTTTTTAACGATCATACTTCTTTTTGCAGAGCTTTTTGAAGTCTATATACAGCGTGCTGATACCTTATTGGGCGTGTTGCAAAAGCTTTATCATTATTATCACAAAAGTGTCTTTGTTTTTTTCTTGATTCAGCCAGGGTTTTATACCCTCTTAGGTATCGTTATATTTACCAATCTCTTGAATGTCAGTATGGTGTTGCTGGTGGCAATCAAGCTATTGGATATGTTTTATAAAATCGAATTAATCCAACAAGTGTTTTTGAAACAAAAAGTCTCTTTGGAGATCGCACAATTACTAGAGTGGAAAATACCAAAATATTTTCTTCTAAGTGGCGTAGCACTTTATCCGCCGTTGCTTTATTATGCACTGAGTTAAAGATACTTTCAGTCAAAAGGCTATACAATTGCAAATACTACACGTAAATGAGAGATCTCTATTACGTACACATCTTCATAACAAATCATATTCAAAACAAGAGGACATATGAGCGATACTAACAAATCCAACGGTAATGCCGCTAGCAAAAAAAACAGAACCCATGTACCCGTAGAGGGATATAAAATCGAAGAACTTCAGCAACTTCCACTCTCAGAACTTGTGACCATTGCAAAAGAGATGAATGTAGAGAACCCCAACGAGTTCCAAAGAAAAGACCTTATTTTCGAAATCCTTAAATCACAAGTCAACCAAGGGGGATTTATCCTTTATACGGGTATTTTGGAAGTGATGAATGACGGATTTGGCTTCTTGCGTTCGATGGATGGCAATTTCGCTAATTCTAGCAATGATACCTATGTCAGTGGCACACAGATCAAACGCTTTGCCCTGAGAAATGGGGACGTGGTGACAGGTCAAGTACGTTCACCTAAGGACCAAGAGAAATACTATGCCCTTTTGAAAATCGAAGCGATCAACTACCTTGCACCTGAAAAATCAAAACAACGTCCACTTTTTGAAAACCTTACACCGCTATATGCCAGCGAGCAGCTTAAGCTAGAGTATAACCCTATGAAACTCACAGGACGTGTACTCGATCTTTTTACCCCTATCGGAAAAGGGCAAAGGGCGTTGATAGTCGCCCCCCCAAGAACAGGTAAAACAGAGCTTCTTAAAGAGCTGGCGCACGGCGTAACACACAACAATCCTGATGCATCGTTGATGGTACTCTTAGTCGATGAGAGACCAGAAGAGGTGACCGATATGCAACGTTCAGTGAAGGGTGAGGTGTATGCATCTACGTTTGATCTTCCTGCACAAAACCATGTAAGAACAGCCGAAATGGTGATAGAAAAAGCCAAAAGACGTGTAGAGATGGGGAAAGATGTGATTATCTTGCTTGATTCTATCACCAGACTTGCGCGCGCATATAATACCGTGACACCAAGTTCGGGTAAGGTTCTTTCAGGTGGGGTTGATGCGAATGCTTTGCATAAACCAAAACGTTTCTTCGGTGCAGCCAGAAATATCGAAGAGGGTGGTTCATTAACGATCATCGCAACAGCACTTATCGAGACGGGAAGCCGTATGGATGAGGTGATCTTTGAGGAGTTCAAAGGTACAGGAAACTCTGAGGTGGTACTGAGCCGTTATGTCTCTGAAAGACGTATCTACCCTGCAATCGATGTGACAAAATCTGGTACCAGAAAAGAAGAACTGATGATGAAGCCAGAGACACAGCAAAAAGTATGGGCACTTAGAAATGCGATGCAAAACATGGAAGAGGTAGAAGGGTTGAAGTTCCTTTATTCTA